>NZ_JBSQBN010000108.1:0-15656 GCF_053850585.1 Shewanella sp. A22 | reverse complement strand
TTCAGAGTCTCTCAGGTTTTTCAATTCAAGGCACATTGATGTAGAAATGGTTGTTCCCTTTTAAATCGATGTAACACAGAAGTGGAATACCTGAGAGACTCCATTCTGGCGGGTTTCAAAGTCCTTTGTGCTTCGTTAGATGCTTTCAAAATAGAATCACTATTCGCTTCAATCATCTGCCTTGCCTACAGCACTTTGAACCCCCGCTGAAAGATCACATATTTAATAGGATTGGTATAACACATAATGAATACAAGATTGTTTATGCTAGTCAGGTGTTATACATGGCTAACAAGCACCATGCGAATAGCATCAAGCTGTAATTGACTGTTGTCCATGTAGCCCGTTAATTCGACGATTTGATTACGAATATATTCTAGCTCGTCTTCACGAATATTAGGGTTAACGGCTTTTAGCGCTTCAAGTCTTTCTAGCTCGCTGGTTAATTGTTGGGTCATCTTAGTGCGTGCGTCATTAACTAATTCGGCAAGCACTTGCTTAGCGTGGTCTTCACCTTTAGCAAATAATGGGTGCAGTATGGGTTGCGATGCATTGACTAATTTACTCGCTATATGACGATTAACGGCACTGAGTTGTTTATCAAAATTGGCATAATCTACTTTATCGGCCATATTTAAACCATTTTTATCCAATAACACACGGATGGGTGTAGGAGGTAAATAACGGTATAACTGGGTTGATTTTGGGGCCGATGCATCGGCCATGTAAATTAATTCCAAAAATAAAGTTCCAGCAGGCAGTGCTTTATTTTTAAGAATAGCCACACTTGTGGTACCTGTTTCTGAACCGGTAATTAAATCTAATCCGGTTTGGACAAGTGGATGCTCCTGCGAAATAAACGCGATGTCGTCGCGCGATAATGCGGTATTTCGATCGAACGTGACTGTAACACCGTCTTCATGTAACCCTGGATAAGTGGGAAACATCATGTGCTCACTTGGACGCAAAATAATGGAATTTTCGCCGCGGTCTTCTTGATCTACGCCAATGATGTCCCATAAGCGAATGACCGAACCCACGAGCTGAGTGTCATTGTCGCTGTCTGTTAACCGTTGAATTAGCGCATTAGCACGTTCTCCACCATGAGAGTTAATTTCAAGCAGTTTGTCTCTGCCTTGTTCCATTGCTTGTTTTAGTTCTCTATAACGATGCTGGGTGTGATTCAATAATTGAGTCATCACATCATCGTTATCGTCGCAAAGTACATTAATCAGCTCGTCGGCAAACTCGTTGAACAATACATGACCACTAGGGCAAGTGAGTTCAAATGCATTTAGACCTTCGTGATACCAACGCATTAACCTCTCTTGTGCTGTACTGCGCAAATATGGCAAATGAATCTGGATGTCATTTTGCTGACCAATACGATCTAAACGGCCAATACGCTGTTCTAATAAGTCAGGGTTGAGTGGTAAATCAAACAGTACCAAATGGCTCGCAAACTGGAAGTTACGCCCTTCAGAGCCAATTTCAGAGCAAATTAATGCCTGTGCTCCGCCTTCTTCTTGGGCGAAGTAAGCTCCAGCTTTGTCGCGCTCGATAATTGACATGCCTTCGTGAAATACTGTTGCTTGAATGCCTTCTCGGGTGCGCAGTGCTTCTTCAAGGCTTAAGGCGGTTTCTGCTTGGCTAGCAATAATGAGCACTTTTTTACTGCGATGTGACTTTAAAAAATCAATTAACCAGTCAACCCTCGGATCAAACTTCCACCAACTGGCACTATCGTTTTCAAAGGCTTGATACAGTTTTTCTGGGCTTAATGCTTGTGCGGCTTTTGCTTGTGGTTGTTTAGCGCTGCCCATCATGGCGTTAACGCGTTCAGCGGTAACATATTGCTCTGGCATTTCTTGTGGGTAAGTATTAAAGAAACGCTTAGGGAAGCCTTTTACTGATGCGCGGCTATTTCGGTACAGCACGCGGCCAGTACCATGTCGGTCGAGTAGTTCTTGGAGTAATTCTTGGCGTGCAGCCTGTTGTGCTTCGGCATCAACATCTTTTGACTGGATCAAGCGAATACTTGGTTCTATGTCTTTTTCACTAAGCAACTCGGTTAAACTATTAATGGCATTGTCGGGGAGCTTTTTGTCTTGGCTTAATGCTTCTGCGGCTTCTGCAACATCTTTGTAGCTTGCTTCTTCAGCTAAAAAAGCATCGTAATCATAGAAACGATCGGGATCGAGTAAACGTAAACGAGCAAAGTGGCTTTGATGCCCAAGTTGATCTGGTGTAGCTGTTAATAATAACACCCCTGGAACGACTTCACTCAACGCTTCAACGATTTTATAAGCACGACTTGGCGCATCTTCAGACCATTCTAAATGATGTGCTTCGTCGACAACCATTAAATCCCAATCGGCATCAATGGCTTGTTCAAGGCGTTTTTTCTTACGCAGTAATTCAAGTGAGCAAATGATCAATTGTTCAGTGTAAAAGGGGTTGTCATTATCGGCATATGCTTCAACGCAACGGTCTTCGTCGAATACCGAAAAACGTAAATTAAAGCGGCGCAGCATTTCAACCAGCCATTGGTGGCGAAGAGTATCAGGTACAATAACTAAAATTCGTTCAGCACGTCCTGTGAGTAATTGCTGGTGAATAATCAAGCCCGCTTCAATGGTTTTGCCTAAACCAACTTCATCGGCCAGTAATACTCGCGGCGCATAACGACGGCCGACTTCGTGTGCAATCCATTGTTGGTGTGCAATTAAGCCTACACGTGGACCTTGTTGGCCGAGTAAGTCAGAAGTGGCTAATTTGTGACGCAATAATTGACATTGATAACGCACACCGAAACGCTCTAAACGGTCAATTTGACCTGCAAATAAACGATCTTGTGGTTTATTAAAGCGAATATTATGGTTCAACATAGTTTCACGAAGACTCACTTTTTCTTGAGTTTCACTGTGAATACCATGATAAATCACCAGCTGATTTTTTTCTTCAAGCTCTTCAATGGTGATACTCCAACCTTCGCCACTTTCGACGGTGTCACCAGGGTTAAAAATTACCCGGGTTAAGGGAGCTTCACTGCGGGAAAACATCCGGTTTTCTCCAGTGGCAGGAAATAGCAGCGTAACCATGCGCCCTTCAATTTGAACGACTGTTCCTAATCCGAGTTCTGATTCGGTATCACTTATCCAGCGTTGACCTAAGGCAAACGGCATCTTTTACTCTCATTTATTGCGTGAAACAAAAAAGGGGGCGTATGTTAAACCAATCCCATCCAGATTGAAATTCTAGCATTGATTTATCGTTTATATGGTCATTTTTACATCATATTGACATGTCAGTGTCACATAGACGTCATAGTGTGAAACAAAGGATATTAGGAAGATATTGAATTCTGTTCGAGATATGCCATATTTTATT
Organism: Shewanella sp. A22; assembly: GCF_053850585.1. Taxonomy (NCBI): domain Bacteria; kingdom Pseudomonadati; phylum Pseudomonadota; class Gammaproteobacteria; order Alteromonadales; family Shewanellaceae; genus Shewanella; species Shewanella sp. A22. The sequence continues at coordinate 12,266 of NZ_JBSQBN010000108.1, read as the reverse complement.
AGGGTGAACATTGTGAGTAACAATGGTCTGTTTTCAATAGAGTCTTTAATTATCCCTTTAATGTTACACGTTTAACTAAGAGATACTGATATTAATTCATTGAGAGCACTCTGGAGGCGCCATGGAACAAAACGACAGAAAGTTGTTTGTACTGGATACCAACGTGTTACTGCATGAACCTTTAGCGATATATTCGTTTAAAGAACATGACGTAATTATTCCCATGACTGTATTAGAAGAACTCGATAGTATTAAGGACAGAAAGCGAGATGTGAGCCGCGATGCGCGTGTGGCAATTCGCGCATTAGAAGACATTCTTGGTGGCCAAACGACCCCTGAGCAAATCTTAAAAGGCGTTGCACTTCCCTCCCGAGAAGAACACGCTGAAGTCTCTGGTCACTTATCTATTTTCCCCGACCATCAAATAGAGTTTATTATTGGTTCACTGCCAGGTGACAATAATGATAATCGCATTATTAATACTGCACTGCATTTACAAAAAATCCATTATCCTCGCACCGTTGTGTTAGTCACTAAAGACATCAATATGCGCCTTAAGGCGAAGGGGGCGGGGATTGAGCGGGTAGAAGATTACCGTACGGATCAATTGATTGATGATGTACGCTTTTTGGCTAAAGGCTTTTATCAATTTCCGGGGGATTTTTGGCAAAATGTCGATAAAGTCTCTACGGACCGTAAAGGCCGGCATACCGTACACCAAGTGCCATTGGCGCATCTTGGTAATGAAAACATCTATCTTAATCAGTATTTAATTGATGATAGTTCAGACTTTTGTGGTCGGGTTGTACGTAAAACGGATCGACATTTAGAGATGATCGATCGTGGCCGAGATCGTTTATTGCATCATGAAGCTTGGGGCGTTAAGCCTAAAAACATCTATCAAGGTATGGCGCTGGATGCTTTGTTAGATCCTGACATTGAACTGATTATTTTAACTGGTCCTGCGGGCTGCGGTAAGACACTTTTGGCGATGGCTGCAGCATTAGAATTGGTGGTTGAACGCAAGTTATATGACAAAATAATTGTCACCCGAAATACCCCAGAAATCGCTGAGTCGATTGGTTTCTTACCTGGCACAGAAGAGGAGAAGATGACCCCTTGGCTGGCTGCGATTACCGACACGCTTGAAGTGCTGCACAAAAATGATGTTAATCCCTCTGGCAGTGTTAATTACATTATGGAAAAAGCAAATATCCAGTTTAAGTCGATTAACTTTATGCGTGGCCGTTCGATTCAAAACTCGGTAGTGATTTTGGATGAATGCCAGAACTTAACCGCGTCACAAATAAAAACGATGATCACTCGTATGGGTGAAGGCACTAAGTTGATTTGCAGTGGTAACTTAGCGCAAATTGACTCAACTTACTTAACCGCCGTTACTTCTGGGTTAACTTATATGGTAGAGCGTTTTAAAGACTTTGAAGGAAGTGCCAATATTTATCTCAATGGCGTGGTACGCTCCAGATTGGCCGAGTTTGCTGAAGAACACTTGTAGCACTTAAGCTGTAAGGCTGGTCCTATAATTTAAGGCGCATATATCTCGTTACATAAATAAGGTTACATTATGTAACCTTATTTATTCATCATTGACTAAAATGAGTTTTAATCTTTTTTGTTCTGATTTTTTGCAGGTAGGACCTGAGTGTTAGGGGGCATTAATACGTGTGCTTGAGGTTATCTTCCTGATATCATGGCCATTACTGTGACTACTGCCGTTTTTAGGTGTTATTTGTTTGACCGCGCGTCTTCTTTAGGCTGCATCAAGGGTGTTAATGAAACTGACTGAGCCAGATTTACAACTAAAATCTCCGATTCAACGCAATTATAACCGTGCGGTGTTTTACACCTATATCGGTGTGGTTGTGGTGGCTTTGTTGTTGGCTGGAATGATGTTCGAGCGCCAAAAAGAGCAACAAATCCAACAGCGAGAAGAACAAGTTGCACGTCATGTTTTGCAAATTGACTTATTGCTTGAGTCTAGCATCCGAGCCGTTAAAAGTTTACGAGATGTGGCAGTTGACCATTTGCGCTTAGGTGAATTTGTACGTAAAGACAGATTACCTGAATACGAAAAATTTAATGAAGATGGCCAATATTTTACACTTGAACCTAATTATGCCCAAAGTGGAATGCCATTTACCAATATGGGACGTATTACGGGGGCAGGTTCATTAAGCGATCGTAGCGAGAGTTTTTATCAAGAGCTCGAAATGTTGTTTGAGCTGTCATTATCTTTTCCTGTCGCAAAAGAAGCGGCTCCTAAAGCATCATCAATTTATTATATTTCCAAGCGTCGCATGATGTCGTTTTATCCTTGGGAAGATAACGATTTGCGTTTTAGGGATGAATTACTCAATAAAAAACAATTTCAATTAGCGACGCCGTCAATGAACCCGCAACGAAGTGTGTTTTGGAGTGAGGCGTATATTGATTCGGCCCATCAAGGGTTAATTACCACCCTTGGTTTACCCGTGTATTTAGAAGATGAGTTTATTGGTGCGATTAATTTAGACATGACGTTGTCGTCTTTGGATAAGCAAATTCGTACCTATTTTAAAATGCCTGGTACGGTAATCTTGCTTGACCAGCAAAATAATATTTTATCTCACAGTGATTTTGACTCCAATGAGATGAACAAGGTTTATCACATCAGTCAGCGCATACCAGCTGAATTACATGCATTATCTGAATCTGAATTATTTGATGCCCATGAAGGCATTTTGCGCAACGGCTATTATATTCACAGTGTTGCCCTCCATAATGCGCCGTGGCGACTATTGTACTTACAAGCTGAAGATGATTTATTTAAAGATTCGTGGGACAAACTACAGCTGAGTTTTTTACTTGTGGTATTAGCTTTGTCACTGCTAGTTACTATTGTGCATTGGCAAACTCGCCGTGCATTTGTAAGCCCTGCTTCGCGCTTGTTGACTCATTTAGAGGCATGTTCTCAAGAGCCGATCCGCCCTCCGGAGGTTATCACTCGGGGTTGGGAGCCATGGTTTGCGTTAGTGAGTCGTATTTTTGAAGAAAATCGGCAGTATACTCACCATTTAGCCGAACAAAATAAACGTCTGGACAATTTAGTCGCTAGACGTACTCAACGATTACGTGAAACTACTGAAAGGCGTGAGCGAGAGTTTGCGTTGTTACGTTCATTGATTGACTCAATCCCTGAAGCGATTGTATTTAAAGATAAAGAAGGTAAATATTTAGGTTGTAATAAGTCTGCTGAAAGAATGTTAGGTTACAACGAAAACGAAATTATCGGTTTAACATCATCAGAAGTGGTGAGCCCTGAACAAGGCGAGCGCATTGGTGAGGAAGACAAAAAAGTGCTGACTCAACAGCACTCTTTGCGTTATCAAGAGCGAGTCAATATTGAAGGAAAACCCGTATTACTCGATACGTTTAAATTGCCATTTTACAATCGTCGAGGTGAGTTACTCGGTTTGATTTCGGTGTGGCGAGATATCACTCGAGAGTACGATGCCGCAGAACAATTACGCTTATCTGAACAACGGTATCACCTTGCTATGGATGCGGTAGAAGATGGTTTGTGGGATTGGTATATTGATTCTGAACAAATTATTTGTAACCCTGCTTTTTATTCTATGTTGGGTTATCAAGCGAATGAGTTTCCACCGTTATTGGAATCAATTGATGCTTTATATCATCCTGATGATCGCGATCGCGTGCAAGAATACCGTTCTCAATATGTTAAAGACCCAGTTGGTACTTATGAAATTGAGTTTAGAATGCGCGGTAAAAATGGCCAGTATTATTGGGTGTTATCCCGTGGTCGAGCGGTTGAATTCTCTGCTGATGGTTGCAGTAAGCGGATCCTTGGTACTCATAAAGATATTACTCGTCAGAAAAGTAATGAAGTCGCCTTGCTGGAAGCAAAGCAAGATGCAGAACTCGCCAACATGTATAAAAGTGAATTTTTGGCCAATATGAGTCATGAAATTCGTACTCCGATGAATGCCATTATTGGAATGTTACAGCTCGCACAGCGGACTAACTTAACCTTGCAGCAGCAAGACTATCTTAGTAAAGCAGGATTTTCGGCTCAGTCATTACTTCGAATAATAAATGATATTTTAGATTTCTCGAAAATTGAAGCCGGTAAATTAGAGCTAGAGCTTGTTGCATTTCCACTAGATAAAGTGCTCGATCATGTTATTGATATCAATGCGATTAAAGCTCAGGAGAAAGGAGTAGAACTGCTACTTTATGCTCCCGTGACCGCAGGGCTAATTTTAAATGGCGATCCGCTACGTTTAGGGCAAGTGTTAGTTAACTTATTGTCCAACGCCGTTAAGTTTACCCAAAATGGTGAAGTTGAACTGGGTTGTGAAGATGTTGGTGAACGCGATGATCGCATTACGCTGAAGTTCTGGATCCGTGATACTGGTATTGGTATTAGCCAAGATCATCAAGCAAAGTTGTTTGATGCATTTTCACAAGCTGATGGCTCTACAACGCGTAAATATGGTGGTACAGGGTTAGGTTTATCTATTAGCAAGCATTTAGTGTCTATGATGGGTGGCACGATGCAAGTTGAGTCTGAGTTAGGCTCGGGTAGTACGTTCAGCTTTACCATTAGTTTTGAAATTGCCGAAGAGCAAGTTGTTGAGCCATTAGTGGTCCCAGAGCAGTTAAATAATCTTACTACCTTGGTTGTCGATGACAATCCAAGTGCACTACAGATTTATTCAACCTTGATGAAAGACTTTAGCTTTGGGGTTAACACGGCTGATAGTGGTCCAAAAGCACTCGATATGTTACGTAAAAAGCCAGTTGATTTATTGCTGTTAGACTGGATGATGCCTGAAATGAACGGCAGTGACGTTATCAAAGCAATTGATGACATGGTTGAAGACGGCAGCTTAACAAAAAGGCCGATTATTATTTTAATGACCGCCTATTCAGCAGAACCATTAGATCATGAACTGCAAAGAAAATCTGTTTATGCAGTGCTGCAAAAACCATTTAAAGCCTCGGCGTTATTTGACGAAATAATTAATGCCTTTGCTAAAGAGCCTAAATTGAATGCGATGCCTGCTACAGCTGAAGAAGAACCAAGTCACGAGTCAGGTTTGATATTGTTGGTTGAGGATAATTTTATTAATCAACAGGTTGCGTCCGAACTGTTGAAAAGCGCTGGTTACGAAGTCGTGATAGCCGATAATGGTCAAGTCGCATTAGACATTATTGATTCTAAACCGTTTGATGCAGTATTAATGGATATTCAAATGCCTGTCATGGATGGATTAACCGCAACCGTAGAATTACGCAAACGTTACAACAAAGAACAAATGCCTATTATTGCCATGACAGCACACGCGATGTCGGGCGATAAAGAAAAAAGTTTAGCAGCAGGCATGAATGCACATATTACGAAGCCGATTGTGCTTGCTGAATTATTTGAAACCTTATCTCATTGGATCAATTACAAGAATAATCATAAAGACGATTAGTATTTATTGAAGATAGGATATAAACGACAGGGAGATTCATTATGGTTTGCCGTAGTATTTCATTGGCATTGTTGCTGGCTGTTACGCCTGCAACATTACTTTCTTCTACCGCTGTGATGGCCGCGAGTGACTCAGGCAAAAAAATAATTAAAAATGCTGAAGCTGCCAAAGGTTTTATCAATTTATTTTACGATGCCAAATCCGCAGAGCTTTATCTACAAGCAAATAAACTCAATCAACCTTTTCTGTTACTGACCAGTTTACCTCACGGTGTTGGTTCAAATGATATTGGGTTAGACCGTGGTCAGCTAGGCCAAACCCGAATGGTGCAATTTGAACAACATGGTCCTTATGTTGTGTTAAAGCAGCTTAATACTCAGTATCGCGCCTCCAGTGAAAACTTAGCCGAACGTCAAGCCGTAACGCAGGCTTTTGCTGAGTCTATTTTATGGCGAGGCAAATTAGTTGAAGGTAAAACGGCGCTAGTTTCTATTAATGATCTTGTGATTAATGATTTACATGGCGTGTCCGATGTATTGAGTGCGAGAAAGCAGGGCCAATATACCTTAGATAGCAGCCGCTCTGTGATTTTACCGCAAGGAATAAAATCCTTTGAACGTAATGCTGATGTGGATGTTAATTTAACATTTAAAGCGAGCAAAGCCGGTGAAAAAGTTGCTGAAGTGACTCCAGACGGTAAATTGTTGTCTGTTCGAGTGCGTTATTCATTTGTGCAGCTTCCAGATGCTGGTTACCAAGCTCGCCATTATCATCCGATGAGCGGTTATCTGTCCGATCAGTTCATTGATTACTCTACCGCGGTTGATCAACCCCATACTCAACGCCATTTGCTACGCCATCGCTTAGAAAAAGTTACGCCTGGTGATGCGCCCAGCAAAGTGATAAAGCCAATTGTGTATTATCTTGACCCTGGTGTGCCAGAGCCTATCCGAAGTGCATTGTTAGAAGGCGCACGTTGGTGGGAGAGTGCTTTTACGGATGCTGGTTTTATTGATGGCTTTAAGGTTGAGTTATTACCAGAAGGAGCCGATCCGCAAGACATGCGTTATAACATGATCCAATGGGTCCATCGCGCGACCAGAGGCTGGTCATACGGCGCGGCAGTAACCGATCCGCGTACGGGTGAGATTATTAAAGGTAATGTCACTCTTGGTAGCCTAAGAGTGCGTCAAGATCATCTTATTGCTAGAGGGCTTACAGCGGGCTGGCCAGATAGAATAGCTGCAGATAATGCCGCTATGGAATTGTCGCTTGCACGTATTCGCCAATTAGCGGCACATGAGGTTGGTCACACATTAGGGCTTGACCATAACTTTGCGGCATCGACCCTTGATAATGCCTCAGTGATGGATTATCCGCATCCTTACGCCAGTATTGAAGGCGATTATATTGATATTAGCAATCCTTATCGCGAAGGAATTGGTGAATGGGATAAATACACTATAGCGTATGGTTATGGTGAGCCTACACAAACAGAGGCACTGTTAGCGTCGACGTTAAGTGAAGGGTTTCGATATATAGGTGAAGCTGACTCGCGTAGTGCAAGTGCCAGTAATGCATATGCCAGTTTATGGGATAGAGGTAACGATGCTGTTGAAGAGTTATTGCGCTTAGAAATAGTGCGTCGTAAGGCGATTGACGACTTTAATTCTGATGCGCTGTTAGTGGGTGAACCAAATGGCGAATTAGCCGATGTGTTTGTGCCAATATATCTACTTACTCGCTATCAAATTACTGCCGCTGCGAAGTGGATTGGTGGGACTGATTACAATTACCAACAGATTGGCGCAGGTGTACGTTGGAATTATGTTCGCCCTAAAATGCAATTTGAAGCCCTAGATGCATTGTTAGCGAGTTTACAAACGAAAAGCTTATTAGTGCCGAATAATGTTTTACAAGCATTAGTGCCTAAGGCGGGAAATTATCGCAAAACCCGTGAGAGTTTTGGGTCAAATTTAGGAGTTATTAGTGATTCTGTGGCAATGGGTGAGGTGATGAGCCGTCATATTGTGTCGCAATTATTAACGCCCGAACGGTTAAATCGTGTCAGTCAGGCTTACATGGAAGACAGTCAGCAACTGTCGGTGGTTAAATTAATCGATAAACTTGCAGGCGCGACTTTGTATCAAGATTTACCCAGCGGTCAAGGGCTTGCGTTACAAATGCGTGTGAATACCGTGGTGGTTGATGGTCTGTTAGCTGCTTACCATAATCCTGAAACCGCGCCCGAAGTGAAAGCGCAGTTAGCGGCAAGGGTTGATTATATTATTAAGCAACTTAAGCGCCGTAGTAATCGTGGTAGTGATTATCAGTCGGCGCATTATGATTGGTTGTTCCAAGGTATTACCAAAGGAATCGATGATGCAACCTATAGATTAATCAGTAAGCCAATTAAAATGCCACCAGGGTCACCAATATAAATATGACCTATTGAGTAACGGTATTGCAAGTTCATTCAAAACAGTTTGCAAGGTATATGGTTTGTTTTTATCTTGAGACCTGACGACGACTTACATTAATAATACTCGGCTGAGTCGGTCGCGTATTATTTTGTATCCTTGCTATTATGCTTTGCGCGTTTTGAGCGCCTTTTATCTTCTTTTAAGTTGATTCATTATTAATGGCTTTAGGATTTTTAGGGTAGAAATAATCTTCTTTACGATCAATTTGGCTAAAGTGACGGGTATTTTTGTAGGGCAATTTCATAAAACCTGAAATGCCATGGCCTTGAATTTTATTTGCGTGAGCAATAATGCGATCCAAACAGGATCGAAATGCAGCCTGTTTTCGTGGGTTTAATAAACGCAAATAACTGTGAATCTTTAAATGGTTGGGTAAAGCTTCAAAAATAATACAACCTGTGTGATGGATTTGGTTTAACCACCCTAACTCGGTCATAATTTCTGCTGGGAGCTCTAAATTTTCTTCTGGGTCTTTACCATCTTCAAAGTACGAATGCAGCCTAGACTTATCTTCTAAGGTCGGTACATTACCTACTTCAAATGGAAGTTGTAACTCACCGGTTATTTTATACTCGTGTTCTGTACTTTTTCGTTCGAGGTGCAAAGTGTCTTTGGCATTAAAGAAGCAGGCTTTAAATACCCCAATTCGTTTAATTCCTCGCGCCATTGTTACCATATTATTAACTGCTAATGTTAAAGGTGCTTTACTGTCTGGATCGTAAATCGCTAAGTTTGAATCTATAAACACGCCAGACTCTTGCCAGTGGATCACCAAACCGCCGACGATAGGGTATTGCGCCAGACGCCCTACTGCGGCAATAAAACCTTTCTCGGTATCAGCCATACCTACCATAAAATTACGGTAATACTTTTCTAACTGCACATCATCCATTTTGGCGATGGGATCTTGAATGTTGTGTTCTTTTAAAAACGATTTACGTGAACTGTAACTTACGGTTTCGACAGTTTTAGACCGCGGCTGAGACCATACCGGAATGTAGGGGGTTAACGGTGGTGTTGATAATATGGGTAAATGCATCCGATGGCTATGGCGGAGGCTTTTAAGAAAATAATCACCAGCAAGATTACGGCGTTCAGCATCATCACTGAGCATCGCATCGAGTGTTTTTGCCAGCTCAATAGGTAAACCGATGCTGGTGGCCGGAATGACTTTGGTGCCAAAGCGGCTAATTTGACCCGATGCGAGTGCATACAACGTTGCTGCAGCGCCTTGTTCGTCAAATCTCGGTGTTGATAGGGCACCACTCAGTTGTTCTTCACCAATAAAATACACATCACCCATGCGCGCATTAGTGTGCTGCTGATCGCTTGATAATAATGACATGACATTGTCATCAACTGCACGGTTGTGTTCATCTCGTTGAGCAAACACTGCCGATCCCCAATCGATTAAGGACAACTTGTCAGATTCAATATCATAAACTAAATTAGATGGTTTAATATCGCCGTGCACCAAAGGTTTACCTTTGCGAAGGTAATATAGAATATTCGCCAGCTGTCTCGCAATACTGACAATCATCACTGCGGGTAATGCCCCTAATCGTTGGCAAATTTTATCGAGGTCTTCACCTTGAGCCCGCTCCATCACTAAAATACCTTGTTTACCAACCCGTTCAAATTTAATCGCCCCAGGTATGTTAGGGTGTTTAACTTGGCTGAGCATATAAGCTTCTTCTTCTAATCTGTCTTGGACATTTTGGGGTAAATTAACCCTTGAAAACTTAAATACATGTGATTGGTTAAATTGGTTAATCCCCGCAAACACAAAACCATAGGCTCCTTTCCCAATAAATTCAATGTGTTGGTAGCCTAGTTTACTTAACTGTTGCTTACACAGGCGGACCCAGGCTTTGTGCTTACGAGCATCATTAGCGCTTAACAGATAAATAGACTGTTCTTCGTTGATATAAAAGTGTTGGAGTTGCGGTGTTTGCAAAGGTAAGCCTCCGTTGACTGTTAAGTTCATTAAACCTTGATTAACCGTATTGCAGCAAGCGTTTCTTATATAAAACAATAGACTCCAAAAAAGTGTCTGGGTTCTTGGGTTGGAAATCACCTTGCTTTATTGCAAAAATATTAGCTATTCCATTTATCAATGATTTTCATTTCCAAATAGCCACTTCCTATCCAAAAAAAACTCACATGTAAACCTTGACCTATATCAAATCAAAATGGCGCAACAGTCGGTACTATAGTTTAACGTTCTTTGCGAGAGGTTATTATGCCGAATATTAGTAAAGCTGAATTAATTCAGCTGTTTAAGTTCCCGCGCCAGCGAATATTACAATCAATGGAAGTGACTCATTGTCCTCACGCTGTGTTTTTTAATCAAAGTGATGAACAGTGCATCACTTGCCATCAAGGTGAAGAATGTTTGTGGATTAATCATAATGATGAAATGGTCGCTCTTGAGATGAAGTCGATTGAACAACTAAAACAGCAGTTGCTCATTGCGGTTGATTTTATTGACTCTAATTTAAGCCCGCACCATATGTCACGCCGCAAATGTCAATGTGAAAACTGTCGTTGGTTAAGGCAGGTACAATTGACCCTAGATGGGAAAGCCTAGTTTGTTTATTAGCAAATGATAATGGGAGGTTGCATCCATTTTTTTAGTCTTTAAAGTAGCTTGCATCTCAATAGCAAATTGACTGAAGAAGAAGAATATGGAACCCAGCTTTTGGCATAAAAAATGGCAATTACAACAAATCGGTTTTCATCAAAATCAAGTAAACCCTTTTTTAGTAAAATACTGGTCGCTGTTAGAGTTAACAGAAAAGAGTGAGGTGTTTGTTCCTTTATGTGGTAAATCGCTGGATATGTTCTATCTGGCCGAGCAAGGTCATGGGGTGCTCGGTTGTGAATTAAACGCGATAGCAGTAGAACATTTCTTTACGGATAATGATCTCGTTTATCATGTGAATGACATCGATGAACATGCCGTTTTTTCCACCGATCAAGTGACTTTATATCAAGGCGATATCTTTACGTTACCTCCAAGTTTAACATCCTCTATTAGTGGTTTTTATGATCGCGCGGCATTAATTGCGTGGCCAGAAGAAATGCGCCAACAGTATGTGCATGCTTTAGCCGCACTAATACCGATTAATGTGAGCGGATTATTAATCACTTTAGATTATCCTCAAGAAGCCTTAAATGGACCACCATTTGCTGTCAGCCCCAATTGGATTGACACTTACTTAACGTCTTATTTTACTGTTGAATTACTTGAGTGCGTTGATGTGTTGGCTGACAACCAGAGATTTGTGAATAAGAACGTTCCTTGGCTCAATGAAGCGGTTTATAAATTAACTCGCAAACCATAAGCCTGCTTACTCTGTTAGCAGGTTTATGGCCTAGATTGAATAGCAACCGCGGTTAAAGCTTTTAATGGGGCTCTCTAAGGGGAATCTTAGGGCGTAAATCAACTTCGCCGTCGGAATATATCGCTGCGATATCGTCTTGCTGACAAATGACGGCAACAGGCCCTTTAAGCATATGGCGAACAAATAATAATCGATAACCATAGCGATGTAAGTCATATAATGTGAGTTTTTGATCTGCTGTGGTTAAATCCCAATATTCGTCGTGGTGAAGCACATCCTTAATTACGGCGATTATTTATTTGGTACGAACTTGAGTCATAATCCTTTCACCTAAGTCTTTTAAATTGTTTATATATTGTTAACTGGATACTATAACAATAATACTTTTGAATGATAGTTTTTTACACAGGTTGAGTATGAAAAAAGTGCAAGGTATCAGCAAGACGGACTTATATTCTTATCGATATGGGTATCTCCATGCTTAATTATATTGAGCCAGTCTTTCGCCCGCCCTCTGAAGGGAAGTCGTTAATACTGCAAGTTAGTAATGGCTGCAGTTGGAATCAGTGCAGCTTTTGTGAATATCACCCCTAGTCTAGGGGTGAGCGAGAACGTTTTTTGAACAACCAAGATTTTTGCAAACAATCTATTTGACGGTCCTGTTTTGTTATGATCTTATGCTCCCTTTTAAATTGGACGATGTTATACCAATCTCATTAAATATCTAGTCAGTTCAGAGTCTCTCAGGTTTTTCAATTCAAGGCACATTGATGTAGAAATGGTTGTTGCCTTTTAAATCGATGTAACACAGAAGTGGAATACCTGAGAGACTCCATTCTGGCGGGCTTCAAAGTCCTTTATGCTTCGTTAGATGCTTTCAAAATACGACTGCATGGTCTATTTTTTTCCATAAAAAATAAGACATTCCCACC
>NZ_JBSQBN010000107.1:0-15895 GCF_053850585.1 Shewanella sp. A22 | reverse complement strand
ATCGAAGAAATGGACAATGCCGATTAGAAACTGGAAACCGGCACTGAATCGCTTTATTATTGAATTTGAAGAACGAATTTCAGATTATATATAAATTAGGTAGTTACACAGAATCTGTTACAGGGTCGTCAATTAAGCCAAAATCAGTTTAGCAGATAGATTGGACGTCTAAAAGGTTTGGGATCTAAATCACAATAACAACATTTTTAAATCCTTTAATATTAATACTTTAATATTTTATACTTTCAAATGTTTAGAAGTTATATTAATTTTTTAACATTTAATTTGTTAACAAATGCCTAAAACGAGTACAATAAGCGCCACGCACTATTAAATCATTATGCAAAGTTAGCTACATATCCCTCAAATACACAGTAAATTGGCTGTTGAGGCGATGGTTTATTGATGTAAAGTTTACATTATTGCTAAATTTGACTTACATTTAATGAACATTGTTGCAGTTAAATAAATTTGCTACAGAAGGAACTATCTTTCTTAATTGCATTCATAGTAAGTATATTGGATACAAAAAAATTTTATACCGTCATGCATAAGCAGCAAATTTGCATAATGGGCATTAATCGACGCAAGCAGACTCAGTAACTAATATGATGAGTTACATACAGAGTTTATATAGAGTGTTTAGTTCAGGGCAGACATAGATAAACACCAAAAAATACCGGAATATTAGCATATTAGCTAAAAAACTATTGCAATTTACTAGCTTGCGATGGCTAGAATCGAATTTTATAAAATTAGGTAATTATCATGCAAAACCCGCACATTCTGATTGTTGAAGACGAAGCAGTAACCCGTAATACATTACGCAGTATTTTTGAAGCTGAAGGCTATGTAGTCACCGAAGCTAATGACGGTGCAGAAATGCACAAAGCCATGCAAGACAATAAGATTAACTTAGTTGTTATGGATATTAATTTACCAGGCAAAAACGGTTTATTGTTAGCCCGTGAGCTACGTGAAATTAATAATATTGGGCTTATTTTCTTAACCGGTCGTGACAACGAAGTTGATAAAATTTTAGGTCTTGAAATTGGTGCTGATGATTATATCACTAAACCATTTAACCCTCGTGAATTAACCATTCGCGCACGTAACTTACTTACTCGTGTGAATAATGCTGCTGCTGAAACTGAAGAAAAAGGTTCTGTTGAGTATTATCGTTTTAACGGTTGGAGCTTAGAAATCAATAGCCGTTCTTTGGTTAACCCACAAGGTGAGTCTTACAAGTTACCACGCAGTGAGTTCCGTGCAATGCTTCACTTTGTTGAAAACCCAGGCAAGATTTTAACCCGTGCTGATTTATTATTAAAAATGACCGGCCGTGAATTAAAGCCTCATGACCGTACCGTTGACGTGACCATTCGTCGTATCCGTAAGCACTTTGAAAGCTTGCCAGACACGCCAGAAATCATCGCGACAATTCACGGTGAAGGCTATCGTTTTTGTGGTGACTTAGAAGCGTAAACAACTAACGTTAATCACAATAAAAAAACCAGGTAAATCACCTGGTTTTTTATTGCCTTTTTTCTTACGAAGAAATCTAATTAACATATCTAATTAAGTTATCTAATTAAGAAATCAAGCAAAACAATTTAGCTAAGCGATTATTTTAACTGTTGGTCTAAAAAAGCCGCCAAGGTTTTATATAAATGATTACGCACTTTCTCGCCACGCATTGAATGCTTAGATCCTGGATAATCCATCATTTGAAATAATTTACCCTCATCTTGTAACGCTTTATAAACACGAGTGCTATTTTCAAACAATACGTTATCATCCGCCATACCGTGATACATCAATAAGCCTGACTGATAATTTTTCACATAAGGTAAAATGCTACTGGCGTCGTAACCTTTTTTGTTGGTTTCAGGGTTACCCATATAACGTTCGGTATAATGAGTATCATATAAACGCCAATCAGTAACTGGCGCACCTGATATTGCCGCTTTAAAATAATCAGGTGCTTTAAACTGACTCATCAATGCCATATAACCGCCATAACTGTGGCCATAAATAGCGATGTTGTCACCATCAATAAATGGCAAACTACGCAAGTAATCAACACCTACTTTTTGATCGTTGACCTCAGCATCCCCCATGTTCTGATAAATCACATGTTCAAATTTTGTACCTCGATGGGCCGAACCACGGTTGTCTAACTGGAATACGGCATAGCCTTGCTGCAATAAATACTGAGTAAAATAATCGGCTTCGCTCCAGCTGTTAACGACCAACTGAGCATGTGGTCCGCCGTATACGCGCACTACTACCGGATATTGTTTGGCCGCATCAAAAGGAACCGGTTTAAACAAACGATACATTAAAGGCTGACCATCTTCTGCGCTTAATTGACCAAACTCTGGCATCTTCCATAAACCAGCAAGGTCATATAACGGATGTTCAGCATTAATTTCATTCTGTTCAACCCACGCCAATAATTGACCACTGTCATTGTGTAAACTGATTTGCGGTGGTTGCTGTAAACTACTAAAATAATCCAAATAAACTGGCTTTTTATCAGCAAAAACAGCTTCATGCATACCTGATTCTTGGCTAATTCGCTCAATGGAGCCCATGCCTTTATTAAGATTAACTCGATACAAATGACGCTCAACCACACTGTCTTTACGACCACTAAAGTATACCCAACCTGTCGCTTCATCGACAAATTCAAGCGCATCAACCACCCAATCACCTTGGGTTAATTGTTTAAGCTGCTTTCCTTGTAAATCAAATAAATATAAATGATTAAAGCCGTCACGTTCAGAGCCCCAAATAAAGGCTGCTTGTTGCTTTAGGAAGTGCAAATCTTTGTTTAAGTTAACCCAAGCATTACTGCGTTCTTCAATCACGGTGTCAGCTTGCTTCGGGTTGGCTATGGAAGCGATGCGTAAATCCAGTGTTTGCTGATCGCGGCTTTGCCATTGAAATGACACATGTTGGCTATCTGGTAACCAATCAACACGTGGTAAATACATATCTTTTTGTTTGCCTAAATCAATCCAGTTTATATTGCGATCTTTTAAACTCACCACTCCTAACGCGATCTCAACATTGGCCTTACCTGCATAAGGATAACGCTGCTCGGTTAATTTAATGCCTTCGGCATAAATTTCATTGCGTGTCACTAACTCAACACCCGTTTCATCAATACGCGTAAAAGCAATGGCCGACTCATCTGGCGCCCACCAATATCCAGTCATACGATCCATTTCTTCTTGGGCGACAAACTCAGCCATGGCATTTTTAATCGGCCCTTTACCGTCAATAGTTAGGGCGGTGACGAGTTTAGTTTCAAGCGACAATACATATAAATTTTGATCGCGCACAAATGATACAAAGTGACCTTTTGGAGACAAACGCGCATCGGTGGCAAAACCATCTCCGGTTGCTAGCTCTGCGACCTCATTATTAGCAACATCATATAAATACAGTTTACCCGCAGCAGGAATTAAAATACTGGCGCTGTCTTCAGACCAAAAATATTCCATGATCCCTTGACCATAAATACGTTGGCGTTCGCGGCGGGCTTTTTCTTCATCAGACAATTCCCCACCTTCTAATTGATCTGCATTAATCAACATGCTGCGCTTGCCTGTGGCGATATCCATTTGCCATAAATCATAAAAATGCTGGTTATCTGCTCGGCTCGATAAATAGGTCACCCTCTTTCCGTCTGGTGACAATGCCAACCCACGAGGACTTGAACCCGCTAATGCTGGCGATGCGTGAATGCGCTCAATGCTCAAAGGCATAGTATTACCCTTGATCGCGGTCAGTGTAGCTGTGGTTGATGAGTTCATGATGCTGCCTGTATGGGTTGTTGCTGTTGCCGAAAAAGTCGAGCTGGTAAAAAGAAGTGGCACGGCAGACACTGCCGCTAAAGCATGATGTTTCCATGTTGTTGTCATTATTATTAATCCTTAGGCAATTCAATCCGCCCACATTTTGCCTTAATTTGTAGCAAAACCAAAACCCAAGATAACAATCGCTGAAATTAGCTTCATTGTGGGGTATCATTTACACATAAGAATTAATGACATCGACCTTAACCTCAACCTCGCAAAATCTCATAGGAAAAATCATGCAGACTTTGGCACAAACCCTTAGCGCACAAGCCGTAAATGCGTCTTTAACAACATTACTGTTAACCTTAGCTGATACATCAAAAGCCATTAGCGGCGCCGTTCGTCACGGTGCATTAGCAGGTGTTTTAGGTGCAACTGATCATGAAAATGTGCAAGGCGAAACCCAGAAAAAACTGGATGTGATCACCAATGATATGCTTAAAGATGCGCTTAAAGCCGACGGCCATGTGCGTGGCTTAGCGTCTGAAGAAGAAGATTATGTAGTTGAAGTCAATGCCCAAGGTGAATACCTAGTGTGTTTTGATCCGCTAGATGGTTCATCGAATATTGACATCAATTCACTTGTCGGTACCATTTTTTCAGTATTGCCAGCGCCTACAGGCGAGTTAAACGAGCAAAGCTTTTTACAAGCAGGCCGCAAACAAGTCGCGGCGGGTTATGTACTCTACGGACCATCTACCATGATGGCGTTAACCACTGGTAAAGGTACTCAGTTTTATACTCTGGATCCAGACAGCCAAGAGTTTTTACTGACCAACGATAACGTGCAGATAACTCCAGACACAGCAGAATTTGCTATCAACATGTCAAATCAGCGCTTTTGGGAAGCACCAATGCAAACTTACATTGCTGACTTACTACTCGGTGAAATCGGTCCACGCGAGCAATCATTTAACATGCGTTGGATTGCTGCAATGGTGGGCGATGTGCATCGTGTATTATGTCGTGGTGGTATTTTTACTTATCCGACAGATAATAAAAATCCAAACAAACCCTTCAAATTGCGCTTAATGTACGAAGCGAACCCAATGGCATTATTAGTTGAGCAGGCTGGCGGTAAAGCGTCTACAGGTTATGAAACAATTTTAGATATTCAGCCAACGGCAATCCATCAGCGCGTGGCAGTGATTTTAGGCAGCACTAATGAAGTTGACACCTGCTTGAGCTATCACGGTATTGATTACAGTGAAGAGCCATCAATTGACTAACAGGCCTCTGTTAAGGGTAACAACGCTTGTCAAACAATCTACATATACATTTTAGCCCTTAACGTAAAAAGCAGTTCAATGGCCCATTGAACTGCTTTTCATCACCATAGATTACATCATCATACTATTCATTATCAGTAACAGATTTTTTATTGTTTAATTGATGTGCTTGTTCAGTTTGATCAACAATAGTTAATACCGCGGTGTCACCCACTACGTTACATGACGTTAGTACCATATCGATAATACGATCTAATGCAGCAACAATAACAAACGCCTCGACAGGTAATCCTAATTGATAAATCAATACGCCAATCATCACCATTCCACCGCCAGGTACACCACCTGCGCCCACTGACAGTAAAAACACACTGAATAATAACGATGGGATTTGATCATTACTGATTGGCATACCAAAGGCGTTGGCAACAAAGAAAATAGCGATAGTAATATAAATCGATACTCCGCCCATATTCATGGTCGCGCCTAGTGGCACACCAAAACCAGCAACCGCTTTACTCACACCAAGCTTGTCGGTTAATGTGCGCATAGTGACAGGGATGGTGGCATTAGAACTGGCTGTTGATAGCGAGAATAAAATTTGCTCTTGGGTTTTGTCGCGAAAGGTTTTCGCCGAAATGGGGGTAAATAAGCTGACAGAATATGGGTATACGATAAAAATCCAAATCAACAACAATGCCAAAATAAGCACTAAATATTCAACCACACTAACAAAAATTTCAGGCTCTAAGGTCGCACCTAGTTTAAACATTAATGCAAACACACCGTAAGGCGCTAGGCTCATGACCACTGAAATTAAACGCATCATGATTTTATTGGCTGTTTGAAAACCTTTAACCGCACCTTCAACCGAGGCACCCATTGATTTTATTACCCCGCCCATTAGCAGCGCCATAAAAATCACTTGTAACATATTGCCAGAGGTAAAAGCGGAAAATGGATTATTGGGCACAATGCTAACAATTAACGACATTAAGTCGGGTAATTCTGTGGCGGTAATATCCAGTGAACCACTGCTCGACATATCCACGCCCTTACCAGGCTCAAACACCATTGCAACAGCAAAGGCTGCTGTGATCGCCACCATGGTATTAATAATATAAAAGCCAAAAGTTTTACCGCCTAAACGACCAAAGCTTTTTAAATCTTGTAACTCACACACACCACAAACAATGCTGACAAACACTAAAGGTACGACGAGCATCATGATCATGTTAACAAACATGGTGCCAATGCCACTTGCAAAGGTCACTAATGTTCCGCCAAAAAAGGTATTGTCGGCGAGTGCAAACTGGACAAAACTGCCCAGTAGAACACCTAAAAATAGACCGATAAAGATCCGTGCTGAAAGTGATTTTGTCATGTACTAATTTCCCATTCGAAATGGCAACTTCTGTTGCTGATTATTGTTATACCAATCCTGGTGTTTATACTTTTCGATCGTTGAAATACTGAGTCATAGCGCAACATATTTCAATCACCTTATTAACAAAAATGGTTACTAAATAATCGCTTAGTTTTTAGCGACTATAAAAACACTATATAACAAGTGGTTAGGTTATTAAGGATGGATTAGTTTAGTAAAGTGAATGACTTAAAATGGATGCAACGGAATTAGGTGGTGAGTAAAGAATTACTGGCGAATGTTTAACAAACTGAGTGGTAAAGAGTTAGCCAACATATGTTGCTGCTTAATACTGACATTATTACGCCCAAGCCAGTGAACTAACGTTAACCATTGCGGATAATATACTGTAGATGACGAGCCCGATGGCGCATGTTCATTTGCTGTCAATGTCGATGCAGACTGAAACAATAATCCATTAAGATAAGTCCATTGCTTATGTTGTTTATGAAAGTCAGCCGTTGAATTTACTTGCGTTATCGCTAATAACTTTTCAGGCGATTCCAGTGCCAACGTCGGTACAAGCATACTGCGGCACGACTCAAGCGTATTGGCAATCATCAGCCCAGCGGGATCAAGGTCAGTAAAAGCAATGATATTTATCGTAGTTGAGCTAAGTTGGTGTAGAAAACGCTTTCGACCTGCGGGTGAATGATCATGACTACCGCGGTACAACACCACACAATTATTGATAATGGCCTGCAAATCGGTTGCAAATACATAATCAAAAAAGTTATCAAAACTGTCGAGGTTTTCGACCACGACGAGATTAGCGAGATTGAGTTGCTGACAAAGCGCAAGCGCATTGTCGACCTTTAACCGTAATGAACAGTGATGCACCGAAACTAAATCGGCCACTAAGCCAGTCACTAGGCTTTTAGATACGCTAGGCGCCAATTTAATTAATACATAATCAGCTTCTGGGCTGATATTGGCGTATTTCTCATTGGCGCTGAGCTGCGACATTTGTTGACGAGGCACATCAAAATCGAGCTCAAGAATATCCAGTCCTGAATCTTTTAAGGTCATTTCTCTAAGTAAGTCCCAATCCTTTGGGAGAAACTCTAAATGTTTGCCAGATGGACTCACATTCCCGATTTCAAACAAGGCAAAAATGAATTGCCAATTGCGATTATAGCTCACTTTCGCCACTCGCTTAACCACCACATTGGCGATTAAATTAAGCTGCTGTTTTGAAAGTGATGCCATAACCCGTCCTTATGTAAACACGCCGACTAACCTAGGCTAGCCATAACTCAACATCATGAATAATAAAATTACCGTTATAGACAGGATCAGGCTTACCTATTGGCTCCAGCTCAAAGTAATTTTTATGCTCATCAGCCAGCCCTTCATAGCCGCCAATCACCTGATAAAGCCAACTTTCAGCATCCCACTGCAGTTGTTTCTCAGTTAAATAACTCAGTGCCGATTGACGTAAACCAGAATCAATCACTTCGCAGAAATATTCATCAACTGCTATTTTGAGTGGATTTTCTGGAATATCAAAATCTTCAGTATCGCCCATTTCAAAAGTCACATTTTGATCGCGAACAACTGACGGTAAAGCATCACGGCTAATCGCTTTCACCTGCGCGACTATGCTCATTAGTTCGAGCTCATGATGCGGATTACTCACATCAACACTTGCGGGTGCTAATAAGGCTTCAGCACAGTTAAATAAACTCGGCACAGCTTTGTGACCAACATGGTTATCAACTTGATAATCGGGATGCATGTCAGTGTGTAATAGCCAGCCTTTCAGTAATCTTGTGCGTCCTTGTATTTGTCTAAATCGGCCCAGTAATTCATATAATCGGCCTTGAACAATACTTAATTCTTGGGTGCACTGACTTAAGGTTTCTTGCAAACTTGTCATCAACAGTCGGCGCAATTCACGAATGTCACCGGCAATTTCACCAAGCTCACTAAATTGGAACATCTCTAAACCGTTGAGTAGATCCGATACTTGGCTCTGGGCTAATTCATTCTCGCGAATTTTGGCACTAATGGTTCCCACATAACCAAACTCGTTATTAATCCGGCTCCACAACACCCTAATCGAATAACGCAAACTGTCAGTAAAACTGTAGACATGCTCATTCAAGTCGGCCAAATAGGCTTCAGCGGCGCTATAATCAACATTATGACGCGCTTCTTTGTAATGATCGGCAAGGGTTTTAATGGTGGCAAGGGATGAGCCTACATTCGAGTCAATTTGACGATTACGCTCATCACTTAACGCCTCTTCAAGTAACGCCCTTACTGAACGCTTTAAGCGCAATTCTTGATCCGGTTCTGGACGCCATAAAATGCCGCTTTTTTTAAGTTTTTCGATAACGCCAGCATCATGGGTTGAGTCACTAATCGATCCAGCCAAATACGCATCCATGATGACATCGGCATGCCGCCCGAGTTGTTTGAGCAGTTTTACCCCAGCTTGGTGTAAGTTGCTGCTCATATCAGATCCCTTTGAGTTGCCGTTTCTGCCTGTGCCTCAAGGCTTAAGCCTTCGGTTTCATCAATAAAACGGATCACTTCATATAAATAATCAAGCTTACCGGTAGCAATATAAATCTGTTTTTCACTGTTCGGTTTGCTTAGGTAGCCCAGTTCAACCAAACGTTTAAAGACTAATTTAATTTGGCCGTCGACATTACTACTTGTTGAGCCAAATAAACGATATTGGCTCAACTTAGCCAATTGCTCTCTAAACGCTGGCGTGTCTTCAATACGTGCTTGTAAATCGGTTAAACGAATGGGCGCGCCTTCGCTTAATGGTGCATCTTGGCCGCTAGCTTCTTGTACCAGTACCAACCATTCCACCAGCGGAATAAGCGCCGAACAAATGTCTTTAAACTGCGATGAAATAACTTTCCGCTCTGCATCACCCAATTGTAAGTAACCGCAAAAAAACACTTCACCTTCACCAGCGCTGGCCAATGTACGGTTAATTTGATTTAAGTAGCTTTCTACTCGCTCACGAGTGCTGTTATTTTTCAGCGCGCGCCAGCCATCTTCGTTGGTGACTCGGCAAATAAACTCACCGCGAAGCAGTTGTTCAATTAACGCACTGGTACCCACTAAGGTTGTTTCATTTTCGCCTGACATTAGATGTGCTCCTTAGTCGTCTCTGCGTTCGCTATTTTTGCATTATGTTGCGATAAACGTGCCGCTAACGGATTGGCTTGGGGCTTCACAACTTGCAGTTTTTTAGTTTGTTTATTAATGATGTAGCGGTTAGCAAACAGGTTTAGCACTTCAGATTCAGGGTTAGGGAAAGCACCTAATACGCTAATATTATTATTTTCACAGGCGTCAAAAATCTTCTTCACATTGGTGTGATGCAATGTTCCCAACTCATCAATTGGCCAATGAATAGTCACGTCTGCCTTACCGCGTAATAAGCGAGTAAATGCTAATAAGAATTTACATAAAATCAAATACGCCATGCCGTGACTAGATGACTCGTTTAGCTGACGGTCAGTACGAATAATTAAGTCGCTATTACCTTCTTTTAGCCGTAGCTCAATTTCGAGCAATTTAGCAATGCCACCGGTTAGCGCTGCACGACCAATAATGTCTAAGGCGCGGCGCATTGAATTGGTGTAATGCTCGTCAGGGAGTTGACTAAAGCCGTCGGCTTTCCAAGCTTTAAAGGCTTTTACAAACACTTCCAGTTCAGGCCAAAACTCAAGTTCACTAATGCGTGACCGAATGCGCACGGCTGATTCAGACACGCCATCGAGGAATAACTCTTCACCGACTTCGCGAGTAATACGAGCACTTTGGCTGGCAATTCGGCGATCGATATCGGTTAACACGTCATAAAACGCGGTTAAATCAATACCAAAAATACGCCCTTGTTCGCGAATAGCCATCAACGATTGCGGCACCATGACATTCAGTAGTTGTTCAAGTTGTGGCACTAATTTGCGATAGTCGAGTAAGCGAATACCTTTGTCACTAACAAAGCTTGATTCATCACGGGCGCGCTCCCAAAACTCAGCTAAACTCGAGCCTGATTTACTGGCAATGACCGAATCAAAGTGCTCTACATATTGCTTAACAGAACCCATTAAATAGTCGCGTTTTAGCAACAGGTCTTCACCTTGGCGTAGGCGCTCGCCTATGCCACCAATGGCTTCGTCGTTATTAGGTGGTAATTTAAGCTCAGCGAGTTTGCGCATTACCGCGCGCAGTTTTGTGAGGTTTTCTGACGCCTCAACTTGAGCGGCATCACAGGCTTTACGATCGGTTTCTAACGTAGTGCGGCGCTGTTTAATGTCAGCTGTTTTGGCTTTTAATTGTTGCTCAAGTTCTAATGCGGCACGCTTGACTTCAGCAAGTTGAGTTTGCAGTTTTGGCTTACGCGTTAACCAAGTATGTTGATACCAATCATCAAAGCGTAATACATCGCTACGACGTTGTTCTGCTTGGCTAATTTTGGCTTCAAGATCGCGTATTTGCTTTTTAAGTGCCAAAATAGTGCCTTCATCGACACCGCGAGATTTAAGTTCGTTTTTATACCAAGTTTCACAGGCTTTTTGTTCGGTTTTAGCCGTCAACCGGCGCTGCTCTATATTGGCTTTAATTTGGCCTAATTGGTTATCAATGGCGCCAACCACTTCTTGCCAGTAAGCGTTTTTGTCCATGCGTGCTTCAAGTGCTTGCTCTTTTTGTTCTGCAAGCCATTCAAGATGCTGGTTATGAAGCTGTTTTAGTTCGTTATCGAGCTGTACTAATCGTTTGCCTGATTCGGTTTTGCGATCGGCTACGGCTTGGTTAATCTTTTGTTGTTCGCTGCGTTTTTCATCAAATAGGCGACGTAAATCTTCACGGCTGTTTTTATAGGCTGTGCGCGCAAATGTCAGCTCACGGGTAATCACATCAAGGGCGTTATTCATTGCCACCAGTTGATCTTCGGCTTCCGCATGCATTTCTTGGGCGCTTTTCAATGCCTCTTCAGCTTTAGCAAAACGAATACGCAAGTCTTGCTCTGTTGCAGCATATTCCGGCACATCAATGGCATTTAAATCTAGATTCACCCCAAACAAAGCTTCGCTACTGTCTTTTGCCAAACTTGGGTGTAAATCACTGCGATGTAATAGCTCAGGAGCGATGACCTTACCAAATGACTGTTCCCAGCCTTGCGCTTCTTTGCGTAAAAACTCCAACAGTGTATGCGACTGTGGAAACAGCATATGATGCAGTTCTTCTTTGGTGTTTTCACGCTCGTTAATACGAATACTGGCAATGCGCAGTGCTTCATTAGCTTGGTCGCGTTTGGCTCGTTGTTTACGCTCTTCTGTGGTTAAGCGTTCCACTTTTTGGTTGCAGGTTTCTTGCTCTTCGTCGGCTAAGCTGATGCGCTCATCAAAAATGGCCAAACGCATTTTTTCATCTTCGGTGTAAGTCACACCGTCAACTTGATGCTTAAGCTCGGCAGCCGTTAACTTAAGCTGATATTCTTGCTCGCTGAACTTGGCTTTACCTGCGTCGGTTTGATCGCGCCATTGTTGCTCAAGTTTAGCCAGATCGTCGTTAGCTAACTCGCGCTGCTTGTCACGAGCTTCCCGTTGAGTGTCCTGTTCAGCATGTAATGTTTCGAGTTCGCGATGTAACTGTTCGGCAATTTTATTACGTCTGGCATTAAAAGCAGACTCAATATCTTGATGCTTTTCGGTTTGTAGCTTGTGACGCTCGTTAAGGTTTTCAACGTCGCTACGCCAATTGGGTAAATTGTCTAAATCCGCTTTAGCTTGTTCAATATCGGCATCTAAAAAAGCCGCATGCTGGTCTTCAATTGCATCAAGCTCATCCTCAAACTTGCCTACATCACCTTTGGCGGCAGATAATTCTTGGTTTAATTCATCACGAATGTCTTTCCATTCATCATCGAGTAAGCGCAATTTAAGATTGAGCTCTTTGCCTAGAGTTTGATTGCGATCTTGACGCTCGGCTTCAAGGGTTTCATCGTCTCGATAGCCACGGGACAAACTAGCTAAACGTAATTCTGCACTTAATAGTTGATTAAACTCTTGTTCAAGCTTGTCGTACTCCGGGCGTATTTGCTCAAAGCCTTGGACTAATTGACTCTCACGTATCCAAGTTTCAACCCGCTGTGGGTTCAGTCTAGACGTTGGCGGGTTAACCCCATCCTCTTCTAAAATGGCCGCGATCATTGATTTGACCGTTTCCATTTTACCTTCTTTAGAGTGAACCGCTTTAGCCAATTTTTCAATATGACGCAGGGAGTGTTCACCGTCGCATAATGAGAATTGTCGCGCGTATGTCCGCAGCTCATTACGATTGCTACCAGTGTTTAATAAGCTGCGATCATTTTGAATGATCGCACGAAACTCACGGGTATTAATTAAATTGGTATGAGCAATACCATCGCGTTTTACTTCGCGGCCTAATTCGGCCATCGAATGACAAATAATCGTGTCGCCATTACGTGATTTAATATAATGCTCTAATTCAAAACCTCGGGCGATAAAACGGTAATTGACTCCTTTACCGTCACCTGCCGACGCTAGCACGGCTTGATAAAGTAAACCGTCATCTTTTTGGTATTCATAAATAATGTAGCTGGAGTCATGGGGTAAATACCAACGTTCGAAACTGTCACGTGTTGACGGCACTACGCGACTGGGATACTCGCCATAAAAAACGGGCACCAATCGTTGTAACGTTGTTTTACCAGACGCATTGGTACCACAAATATTGGTGTGACCCTTTAATAACAGTTCGACCACACCCGGTAGGTGGGTATTAATTAACACGATTCTAATCAAGCTTGGCATGATAATCCTTTTCCAAACAACTCACATTGCAGTGACCACGAAGCAAAAATACAGTTGAAAAATAACGCCTATTTATTCGATTCAATTAACCTAAAACAAACATTGACCGGAGGCAACTTTCAACCACAAAAATGGGCTTTATAATACGCTAAATAATTAAAAAATGGCGCTTAACAATGCCGTTAACCGTCAAAAATGGTTTATTCGTAATAAAGGTTCCTTTGTTGTATAAATTCCCCTCCGTCTGTAAAGGTCGAGCAGACGCAAAAACGCAGAGATTTCTCTCTGCGCTTTTTATCATAATGGGGCTTAATTTAAATCGAAACTACAGTTTAAATTGTGAGGTTGCATGCCTAAGCTCATTGGCAAAACCATCTAGTCCTTCTGAAATATCCTGCACTTCAGCAAGAATACCGAGAGTTTGTTCGAATGATGCATTCATTTCAGCAACGTTATTGGCAGCCTGCGAAGCCACCAAAGATTGCTGTTCAGTAGCGGAGGCGATATGAGTGTTCATGCTATTAATGCTGACAATTTTTGATTGAATTGAGCTGAGTGCTGCACCTGTATCTTTGGCAAAACGTTCATTTTCTGATGATTTGGTTATCGCCACATCCATAGTGCTGACCGACGATTCAGCCGCAATTTTCAATTGGTCAAGTACACCACGGATCTCTTTGGTAGCATCAGCTGTCTTGGACGCTAATGCACGAACTTCATCAGCTACAACGGCAAAACCCCGTCCATGTTCACCAGCTCGAGCAGCTTCAATAGCGGCATTTAACGCAAGTAAATTAGTTTGTTCTGCGATTGAGGTGATCACATTTAGGATTGAACCAACACTTTCGGTGTCTTTGGCTAGCTCATTAATAGAATTTGACGCAAGTTCAATACCTGAATTAAGTTCTTGTGAAATTCTCACCGTACGTTGTACTACAGCTAAGCCTTCTGTCGCTTCTTGCTCCGCAACTTGAGCGGCCTCTGCGGCTTGTTGAGCACGTTGCGAAATCTCATTTACTGAATGGCGCATGTCCTCCATTGACATATGCACAGTTTTAGCATCATTGCTTTGTTGTTTGGTCGCGTTAGTGGCAACGGTCATACGCTCTTTTAACGATGATGCACTGTCTAATAATGGTTTTGTGACACTAACCACTCGTTGAATAGAGTCTGCAAGCAAACGTAAAAAACGGTTAAAATTACTGGATACTTGACCTAACTCGTCGGTCCCCGTCACAGCCAGTTGATGGCGTAAGTTACCTTTACCATCAGCTAATTCTCCCAATGAATTAGCAACATCTCCAGCAGTTCCACTGATAGATCTCGCAATAGAAATAGTAACAATGATCATAAATATCAATAACGCAGTACCGATACCAAATGAAAGATATAAACTGTGTTCAGAACGATCACCAGCCTCTTTAATAGTAGAACTAAATTCCGCGATTTTATCGGCTTTATAAGCAGTGATCCCACTCGTTAGATTGTCAAAAATCTTGGCTTTTTTCTGACTAATCCCTCCAACATTTGCCATATCAATTGAGCCATCGAGCATTCCTCTTGCTAAGGACAATGTCATGGTATTGTATTCATTCAGGCTTTGTAATAATTGAGATAACAATCTTGCTTGTTTTGAATCTAAATCGGTTAGGTTAGTTAAGTTACCTTTAAGAGATTGAAAGGTTTTTTCTGCGTTACTGAGCAAGTCTTCATCGGCAAATGATACTGCCTGTATATATAACTCATCTAAACGTTGCACATAAATGACGTTCTGATTTGCAAGTTCAACACGTTGCGCAACCTTAGTTTCCATAAATGACAACGTATTGCGATTTTTATTAATTGCAACGGTACTAATACCAAGGTTAACGGCAAAAATAATAACCGATAAAATAAAAATCAATCCTACCTTTCTAAAAATTGACATATTACTAAACCAACTCATAACAGCGCCCCCAAGCGATAATCAACTGAACATAAAAAATGTGAAACATCTCAAACGGCTATACGGTTATTGAGAAAAATCGAGCCTCATCTCAATCCTTGAGGTTGTCGTGCTGTTGATAATTCCGGACAAAATATGAAATATATCGATAAAGCCAATACTCTTTATGGATACCAAATCGTTGTTAATGGACCATATTCACGGCGTACAAAACGATTTTCTGACATAAATAACTATCGACCTGAACGTCATTTACTTGAATTTTTCTAATATATTAGCGTCTTTAATCGTTACACCAATTCCAATAATTATCTTGTCATTCAGCTGGAGTTCTGCACCCTCTATGCTAGTAATAGGTTATAGGGCTAGTTGTTATAGACAACTAGTCCTGCGTTGCCCCAATTTCCTGCATCTGGCTACCATGGTGAGAATGGCGTATTTTTTATGGAAAAAAATAGACCATGCAGTCGTATTTTGAAAGCATCTAACAAAGCATAAAGGACTTTGAAACCCGCCAGAATGGAGTCTCTCAGGTATTCCACTTCTGTGTTACATCGATTTAAAAGGCAACAACCATTTCTACATCAATGTGCCTTGAATTGAAAAACCTGAGAGAC
>NZ_JBSQBN010000106.1:0-16111 GCF_053850585.1 Shewanella sp. A22 | reverse complement strand
CTCTCAGGTATTCCACTTCTGTGTTACATCGATTTAAAAGGCAACAACCATTTCTACATCAATGTGCCTTGAATTGAAAAACCTGAGAGACTCTGAACTGACCAGATATTTAATGGGATTGGTATTAATATGAAAGGACAAATTCTCAGACAGGCTAAGTGTCAGCTAAATTGTGGAAGATTATCATTCATATTATGAATTGGGGTGAGTGTTATTCGATCTTTCCAGTTTGTGATTTTTAGCATGATTAACTCCATGACATTGATATCATGAAGTTAATATGTGTTTAACACTGTTTCTATTACGCCATCATAGTTTGACTACAGGAATATTTATGTACAAACCAAGCGACATATACTCGAATAAACTATCTCAGGCTTTAAAAAAATGTGGTCAATATGTATACGGCTATTATGAGGAAGGGAGCCATGTACCTTTTTATATTGGGAAAGGTACGAATAGTAGAGTCCTAGACCATTGGAAAAAGGCGTTGTCTTACCCTGAAAAGGACCATGAAAAAAAGATTCGAGATATCCTCGAAGCGGGTAATGCACCTCAGATCAAGCTTTTAGCCTATAACTTAGATGAATCAAAGGATGAGATATATTCGGTAGCAGAAAGAGTTCTGCAAGATGCTTTTGGTATTCAATCTGTATGGAAAAAAACTAATGGAAGTGAGAGATTAGAAGATATTCCTGCTTTCTTTTGCAAAAGCGTGAGGACTCCGCTAAGTCACCAAGCTTATCTTTAGATGCCGTCATTAGTAGAGCTGATATTTGCGGAGTCTTGGATAAAAGCTCTTTATTTAATATTTCTAACAAAGAGAGTACACCTATTTTGATGGTTGGATTATCTAAAACATACCACCCTAAATATCATCAAAGTCAAGTAGGTGAGATGGCTCGCATGTATTGGGATTTGAATAAATTTTCGAACACTTCTTTACCAAAACTTCTTGGTAATAAAGCATTTCTTGTTGCTTGGTCTTCAAAACTAAATGGTAAGCCTATGGTTATTGGGGCATGGTGTATTGCCGCTGGCGAGGCTATTTATCACGATAATTCAGGTCGCTATGAGTTCCCAATAAAAGATGACAATAGGGTAAGACAACTATTTATGGGTAAAAGATTAGAAGGAACCGGAAATAGTTGGCAAGGTCCACGCATTTATGTCCCAAGCTAAATGACTATACTTCGAACGTCTAAATCCTAGAGCGCTGAGTCTGTCGCATGGCGGTCGAGCCTTTGTTGTAGTGGTATGGTTAATTTTGCCACCTAATAAGGGGGGTTATCATGCTACATATTTGCTACACAGAACTCCAGAAACGAAAAAGCCGTAGCAAGTACTAACCTGCTACGGCTTATCTGAATTGGTGGCCCCTCACAGACTTGAACTGTGGACCTGACGATTATGAGTCGTATGCTCTAACCAACTGAGCTAAGGGGCCGACTTAAGATAGTCGTCACTATCGAAAGCGGTGAAAGTATACGAAGTTTGTTGGCGCTTGTCACCCGTGTTTTGAGTACTATTTACTTATCTTGTTTCAACTGGTTATCTGTTAAGCAATTCTGTGATATTTGGACATAAAAAAACCTGCCGCAGCAGGTTTTTTTTGAGATATGTCAGTAATCTTATTCGTCTAAGAATGACTTTAAGATTTCTGAGCGAGAAGGGTGGCGTAATTTACGCAACGCTTTGGCTTCAATTTGACGAATACGTTCACGTGTTACGTCAAATTGTTTACCCACTTCTTCTAACGTGTGGTCAGTATTCATATCAATACCAAAACGCATACGCAGCACTTTGGCTTCACGAGCTGTTAGGCCTGCTAGCACTTCGTGTGTGGCGTTCTTTAGACTTTCACTTGTTGCTGAGTCTAATGGTAGCTCGAGGGTGGTATCCTCGATAAAATCACCTAAATGCGAATCTTCATCGTCACCGATAGGGGTTTCCATTGAGATTGGCTCTTTAGCGATTTTCAGTACCTTACGAATTTTATCTTCAGGCATCATCATACGTTCTGCTAATTCTTCAGGAGACGGCTCTCGGCCCATTTCTTGAAGCATTTGGCGTGAAATACGGTTTAGCTTGTTGATGGTTTCGATCATGTGTACTGGAATACGGATCGTACGTGCTTGGTCGGCGATTGAACGCGTAATAGCCTGACGGATCCACCATGTTGCATAAGTTGAGAACTTATAACCACGGCGGTATTCAAACTTATCTACTGCCTTCATCAAACCAATGTTACCTTCTTGGATTAAATCCAAGAATTGTAAACCACGGTTGGTGTATTTTTTGGCAATAGAAATAACCAAACGTAAGTTGGCTTCAACCATTTCTTTTTTAGCACGGCGCGCTTTTGCTTCACCGATAGACATACGACGGTTAATGTCTTTAATGCCTGCGATGGTTAAGTCTGTTTCTTCTTCAATAGAAGCCAGTTTTGTTACACAACGTGCAACATCGTCTTCTATCATGCGTAAACCTTCAGCGTAAGGCTTACTGCTTTCTTTTTCTTTGTTGAACCAATCTAAATTTGTTTCGTTGCCAGTAAACGCTTTAATAAAGTTTTTCTTTGGCATTTTAGCTTGTTCTACACAAAGCTTGATGACTAAACGTTCTTGAATTCGTACGCGGTCCATCATGTTGCGCATGCTTTTCACTAAACGGTCAAACTGTTTAGGAATTAAGCGGAATTCTTTGAATAATTCACCGATAACAAATAACGAGCCAATTGCTTCTGGGTGGTCACGACCTTTTACTGCGATAATGCCTAAGCTTTTTTCATAGGCTTCTCTAAGTTGAGTGAATTTTTCTTTGGCTTCTTCAGGATCGGGTCCTTTGTTGCCTTCTTCCTCTTCTTCATCGTCATCATCGTCGTCATCGTCATCATCGTCATCAGTGTCAGCTAATTCTGAACCAACATTGGTGGCGGTAGGTGCGACGTCATCGTCGTCAGGATTGATAAATCCAGAGATAATATCAGACAAGCGTAATTCGTCAGCTTCATACTGGTCGAATTGCTCTAAGATCATTGCGATCGCTTGTGGGTATTCACTGACAGAGCTCTGTACAGTGTTAATACCTTCTTCGATACGTTTAGCAATAACAATTTCGCCTTCGCGAGTAAGTAGCTCTACCGTGCCCATTTCACGCATATACATACGGACTGGATCTGTGGTTCGGCCTAACTCACTTTCTACGGTTGCGAGAGCTGCCGCTGCTTCTTCTGCAGCATCTTCGTCTGTGTTGTCTTCCGACATCATCATGTCATCGGCATCTGGCGCTTCTTCAAAAACGCGGATACCCATGTCATTTATCATCTGGATAATATCTTCAATCTGATCGGAATCGACCATGTCTGCAGGTAAGTGGTCGTTCACTTCTGCATAGGTTAAGTAACCTTGCTCTTTACCTTTAGCGAGCAACAGTTTAAGTTGCGACTGCGGAGTGTGATCCATAGATATCATCCAATTTTGGGTAACTGATAAAACGATAGGCCAATTAGCTGTGCTAAGTGGCGCGCAAATCGTCAATTATAGCTGTGTGGACTAATCTTAGCTAGTCCATGGCAGTGTTTGTACGCAGATTCTTCACGAATAAATTGCGTATTATTTTGCGATGCCTTTCATAATAGAAATCAGCTTTGTTAACTGTATTTTTTCAACTTTCGTCAAAGTCTGTTTTAGACTTAATTCCTGATATCGCTGTTCAATATATTGATTATTCAACCAAATCAGGGTTTGCTTAAACTCTGGCAATACGTTTTCATCCGCCACTTGATGATCCCATTGGGCTAGCTTAATTAGAGTGCTTTTTTGGTCATGCTCTCTATGCAATTCAAGTAGTTGTGCGCTGTTTAACGTTTGCTCTCGAGTTATATCTAACAAATGCTTGAGCAATTCTATGCCGGTCATTTGTAATCGATTCAGTGCTGGTTGTATGGCCAAACCAAAGCCTAAACTCGGGTTTTGCACCAGCAGGGCAATGGCCAATCTTAATGGCGTGCCGCGGCCTTGTAGGCCTTTAATATTGAGTGGTTTTGTCTGTTTTACAGAAAAACCTAATTTTTTCTTTAAATCTTCGCTACTGTTCATACCTAATTTATGTGCTAAGTTTTCCAGCAATAAATTTTGTAGGACGGTATCTTGTACCTTTTCAATTAGCGCAATGGCTTGCTTGGCTAATGCCCCTTTATCGGTACCGTGGTTTGCACTTAATGTGTCAAACAAAAACTCTGGCAGTAACATGGCTTTTTGCATTAAGGCTTCAAAAGCCTCTTTGCCAATTTTTCTGACCATAGTATCTGGATCTTCACCTTGCGGCAGAAACATAAATTTAACTTGGTCACCTGGTTTTAGCAGGGGTAATGCTGTCTCGAGTGCTCGCCACGCTGCTTCGCGGCCTGCTCTGTCGCCGTCATAGCAACAAATAACTTGTTTTGCACTACGTACTAAAAGCTGAAACTGTTCCGCTGTAGTCGATGTACCTAAAGATGCGACGGCATAATCAACCCCAAATTGGGCGAGTGCGACGACATCCATATACCCTTCAACAATTAATACATGCTGCGGGTCACGGTGTTTCTGTTTTAGCTCATATAAACCATAAAGTTCATTACCCTTATGAAATATGGGCGTTTCTGGAGAATTCAAGTACTTTGGGGTGCCATCACCCAAAACTCTGCCGCCAAATCCAACAACACGACCACGACGATCGCGTATTGGGAACATTAATCTGTCACGAAATCGGTCATAGCGTTTACCGCTATCATTGGCAATTAGCATACCTGCTGTTAATAATTTATCTTGGGCGGGCACATTTTGCCTGTAACGACCCAGTAGACCATCCCAACCATCGGGTGCAAATCCAATGCCGAACTGCTCAACGATTTCATTCGATAATCCGCGAAACTCAAGATAATCGATGACTTTTTGTTTGTCTGTATGCTGCCTAAGTTGGCTTTGATAGAAGAGGTTGGCTTCTTCCATCAGTTCGTATAAGTCTCGACTTAATCCTTGATCGGGTCTTTTTCCTGTACCTTGTTCTCGTGGTACGGTAAGACCAAGTTGACCTGCAAGCTCTTCAATGGCATCAACAAATTCTAGACGATCATATTCCATGACAAAATCAATAGCATTGCCATGGGCACCGCAGCCAAAGCAGTGGTAAAACTGTTTGTCTCTGCTGACGGTAAAAGAGGGTGATTTTTCACTATGAAAAGGACAACAAGCCGAGTGATTTTTACCCGCTTTTTTCAACGGCACTTTACGATCAATCAGATCGACTATGTCTATTCGAGCTATTAGCTCATTGATAAAATCACGAGGTATGGCCATTGATTGCTGTTGCTCTCGAATTTACTTTATCAATTGATGTAAACAAACAAGCCGTGCAGGTGCACGGCTTATTCAACATTAAAAATTGATTACTTCAATTTTGTGCGGATCATTGTACCTATGGCACTCATATCTGCACGACCTTGAACTTTAGGTTTTAATGCTCCCATTACTTTACCCATATCCGCCATGGATGCTGCACCAACGTCAATAATGGTTGCATCGATAATCGCTGCAATTTCATCTTCAGTTAGCGGCGTTGGCAAAAAGTGTTCGATAACTCGAACTTCTTCTGCTTCGGCTGCAGCCAACTCCGGACGATTAGCTGCTTCATATTGAGCAATTGAATCACGGCGTTGTTTAACCATTTTGGTTAATACAGCTATGGTCTGGTCATCAGTCAGAGTTTCGCGGGTGTCCACTTCAATCTGTTTGATGGCAGCAAGTGCCATACGAATTGTTCCTAAGCGCACTTTTTCTTTAGCGCGCATGGCTTCTTTCATTTGCTCTTTAAGCTGATCGGTTAAGTTCATAATGAGATTAATATAAACGTACGCGACGTGCGTTTTCGCGAGAAAGCTTCTTAGCTAGACGCTTAACTGCAGCAGCTTTTGCACGCTTACGAGCAGTAGTTGGCTTCTCGTAGAATTCACGAGCACGCACGTCAGCTAAAATACCAGCTTTTTCACAAGAGCGCTTGAAACGACGAAGAGCTACGTCGAATGGTTCGTTTTCACGTACTTTAATAATTGGCATACGCCATCACCCCTTAGGTGTAGTTTTGTTGGAGGAGTAAATCGACTAAACATTTTTAGCGACTTAACTCAAACCAAAGGCTATTTAAAATGGTGCGGAATTTTACACCGATGGATAACCATTTGTAAACCCCTTGGTTGATTTTCTCTTTGGGTTTGGGGCAACTGTTTCTTTTTTTTAAACTCTGTAACCTTTAATACTGAATTATTGGAGTATTTAGATTGAGACGGGTAGAATTAGCGGCCTTATTTTTAATGAAGACGAGAGATTATGCGGGTTATTGGTATTGAAACCTCCTGTGACGAAACTGGTGTTGCAGTATATGACGATAAACTTGGTTTATTGTCACATGTGTTATACAGCCAAGTTAAATTACACGCCGATTACGGTGGTGTGGTGCCTGAACTTGCTTCTCGTGATCATGTTCGTAAAATTGTACCTTTAATTAAACAGGCTTTATCAGAAGCTAATTCAACCCTAGATGATATCGATGGTGTGGCTTATACCAAAGGTCCTGGGTTAATTGGGGCTTTGCTTGTAGGGGCTTGTGTTGGACGCTCTTTAGCTTATGCCTGGGGAAAACCTGCTATTGGTGTTCATCATATGGAAGGGCATTTATTGGCCCCGATGTTAGAGGATGACGCACCAGAATTTCCTTTTTTGGCTTTGTTGGTGTCTGGTGGTCATTCAATGTTAGTGCAAGTTGAAGGTATTGGTCGTTATCAAGTATTAGGTGAGTCTGTTGATGATGCCGCTGGTGAAGCATTTGATAAAACGGCCAAACTGATGGGGTTAGATTATCCTGGTGGGCCACGTTTAGCTAAACTTGCGCAAAAAGGCTTACCTGTAGGCTATAAGTTTCCGCGCCCAATGACGGATAGGCCTGGATTAGATTTTAGTTTTTCAGGATTAAAAACATTTACGGCCAATACTATTGCTGCTGAACCAGATGATGAACAGACTCGTGCCAATATTGCGCGAGCATTTGAAGAAGCCGTTGTTGATACCTTGGCAATAAAATGTAAGCGAGCCTTAAAGCAGACGGGTTATAAACGCTTGGTGATTGCTGGAGGTGTAAGTGCTAATACTCGGTTACGTGGGTCATTGGCTGAGATGATGACTAAGTTAGGCGGGCAAGTTTATTATCCTCGAGGTGAGTTTTGTACCGACAATGGTGCCATGATTGCCTATGCCGGTTTACAGCGTTTACGTGCAGGGTTTACCGAAGATTTGGCTGTTAAAGGTCGACCTAGATGGCCTTTAGATACATTGCCTCCAGTTGATTAAATTGGCGAGCTAATGCTTAACGGTAATATTAAACCTAATACTATTCAGTGTTAGGTTTTTTTATGCTCTTTTTACGCGACACTTTACTTTCTTTACCAATGCGTAAACGACCAATGTTGTCTTTGTGCCGAATTAAAATAAGCGTTGATAACATGGCAACTGGAAGTATAAAACGTTCGTCAAGCCACCAAGTGTAAAAAGGCGCTAAAGTGGCCGTTGCCATTGCGGCGACAGATGAATAGCGTGTGAGTAGCACAAACACAATCCATGTAAAGATTAGGCATAAGGCTAAATCTCCACCAATGGGAGCCATGGCGCCAAAGGCTGTTGCAACACCTTTTCCCCCTTTAAAACCAAAGAATATAGGGAATATATGCCCTAAACAGGCACAGACTGCAATAAAACCTAATGAGGCAGCATCAAGGCCAATTTTGTAGCCCAAATAAGAAGGTAGGGCGCCTTTAAGCATATCGAAAAAAAGCACCATAGCAGCAGAACTTACGCCGCCAATACGCAGTACATTAGTGGCGCCAGGATTACCGGAACCGTTGGTGCGTGGGTCGGGTAAACCTCTTATTTTACATACCAATATGGCACTTGAGATCGAACCTGCTAAGTAGGCGGCAATGATCATCAATATTGTGACAGTAACGGCGGTCAAATTGGTTTCCTTACTCTTCTTAGGGTATTATCGCGCATTGATTCGTGGGACAAGTCGTTTTTTAGTGTCCGCTGAAGCAGCCTTCGCACTAACATTAACGATTTTCGTTAGTGTTAATTGAACAACAGCGCTTATCCTACTGCTTTAATTCATTAGGAAAAAGGTTAAATGTGATTTAAAAGCATATAATCGGCAATAAAGTTTGATTAACATGATATTAAGTCTTTTAACGTCACTTAAGGTAGGAATTTATATGGATAAAGTACTCATACGCCAGTTGGCCGTAGAGACCGTTATTGGTATCTATGAGTGGGAAAAAAAACTCCATCAAACATTGCTTATCGATTTAGATATGGCGTGGGACAATCGTCTCGCTGCGGCAAGCGATACCTATGAACATGCCTTATGCTATGAAACGGTATCAAATCGTATAACGGCGTTAATTACTGAAAATCCAATAGAGTTGATTGAAACGGTTGCTGAAATGATCGCCCATTGCCTACAAGATGAATTTAATGTGCCGTGGGTTAAAGTGGTGGTGATGAAACCTGGGGCGATTCCTCATGCTGCCTCTGTTGGTGTAGAGATTGAGCGCGGTAGTATTTAACCTGAACTCGCGATAAGAGAGCTGGTTATTTAAGTTTTATTTTCTTTTTATTGTTGAGTATTAGGTCAGTCAATGGCACGCATTTATATTAGCTTAGGGACAAATATTTCACCTGAGCACCACCTTAAAGCTGGTTTGGTGGATTTACAGCAACATTTTGGTCCATTGCAATTATCCCGTGTGTTTGAGAGTGAATCAGTAGGGTTTAAAGGCACTAATTTTTTAAATATGGTGGTGGCAGCAGATACTGATTTGTCGATTGCGCAGGTTGTGGCAAGGTTTAAACAAATCGAACAAGACAATGGCCGTATTCGTGGTGAGAAAAAATTTAGCCCAAGAAGCCTTGATATTGACTTGTTACTTTATGACGATGTGATTTGCGATCTCCCCGTAAAGTTACCCCGAGGCGAAATTCTGTATAATGCGTTTGTATTATGGCCTTTGGCTGAATTAGTGCCTAGTTTATGTCATCCGGTGACGTTACAAACTTATGAAACCCTTTGGCAAAATTATGATAAGCAGTGTCAGCAATTGTGGCCTGTTGCATTCACGTTCCCCGAAGAATTACTATCAGAAGAATCGTATTGATAGACCTCTAACCGCTACCCTAACTGCTATATCTAACAAGGAAAAATATGGAAACGTTTCAAGTTATTCTGTTGGCACTTATTCAAGGTTTAACTGAATTTTTACCTATTTCAAGTTCTGCTCATTTGATATTACCTTCACAGATTTTAGGCTGGGCAGATCAAGGGTTATCGTTTGATGTTGCAGTAAATACCGGATCTTTATTTGCGGTTATTATTTATTTTCGTCATGAGATAGTTGCATTAGCTAAAGCGTGGTTCAGCAGCATTGCCAGTAAACAGCAAACGCAAGAAAGTAAATTGGCATGGTGGATTATTTTAGCCACTATTCCTGCGGTTATTGTCGGTTTTACCGCCAAAGATTTTATTGAAACCCATTTTAGAAATACTTTGGTTATTGCAACAACCACAATCGTAT
This sequence comes from Shewanella sp. A22, assembly GCF_053850585.1. NCBI lineage: Bacteria > Pseudomonadati > Pseudomonadota > Gammaproteobacteria > Alteromonadales > Shewanellaceae > Shewanella > Shewanella sp. A22. The sequence continues at coordinate 6,453 of NZ_JBSQBN010000106.1, read as the reverse complement.
TCGGTTTGTTATTGTTATTGGCTGATAGAATGTCAAAAGCACAATTAAGTGAGTTTCAAATGGGCTGGAAAAAAGCCTTACTCATTGGTTTAGCGCAAGCTATGGCATTGATCCCTGGGACCTCTCGTTCTGGTGCAACAATGACCGCAGCGTTAATGTTAGGCTTAACACGAGAAGCCGCCGCCAGATTTTCGTTTTTAATGTCGGTACCTGTGAGCTTTGGTGCGGCGTTATTAGTAACAAAAGATTTACTTCAAAGCCCTGCGCCAATTGATTATCAGGCACTTGGTTTGGGTATTGTGGTGTCGTTTATTGCCGCCTATTTATGTATTCACTACTTCTTAAAGTTTATTAGTAAAATCGGCATGACTCCGTTTGTGTTATATCGCTTTGCACTTGGTGCGATTTTGCTAGGATTGCTCTATCTTTAAGATTAGCAGTTAAACGACTTTTATTTGCATAGCGGGTAGGCTTACCATAAGAGGTATTTCTACCCGTTTTTGTTTACCATCTTTTAATTAACTATCAGTGTAATTATGACTTTATCTTTACTATGTCCAGTGTGTTCTGCTCCACTCAATCAACATCAGGCTTCATCGGGATTTTATTGCGACAACAAACATCATTTTGATAAACACGCTAATGGTTACTGGCCACTGCTGAGTAAAACAAAGGGCAAAGGTAAGGCGCAAGTTGAGTCTCGCCAACAAATGCGCGGGCGGCATTTTTTATTAGAATCGGGTTTGTTTGCCCCGTTAATTGAACAACTTCGAGCTGTAATGCTGGACTTATGTGCATCATATGGTGATACACCATTGCAGCATATCGATTATCAATGTGCCGATGGGTATTATTTACGCCAGCTTGTTCCTGCATTAGTTGAAGCCAATATAACGTGTCAGCACTGGGGAATTACTGATGCTGAGAATGCTATATTTGCAGCCGCAAAATCTGAAACGCCAGCCAATCTATTGTTGTTGGCATTAAAAAAATTGCCTTTTGCTTCGCAGTCAGTCGATATCGTGACTGTGCTGGATTCAGCGTTAAAGGGAAAAGAATGCATTCGGATATTAAAAGATGATGGTCGAATTGTATTGTTGCAGCCTGGTATTAGGCATTTGTGGCAAATTAAACAACAAGTTTATCCGGACTTAGTGGAAAAAACGTTGCAATTGAACTTACCCAACGATATAGAAATTGATAAGCAGCAACAAGTGATATTTAGCCAATCAGTTACGGGTGAGCAGGCATTAACATTACTTGATATGTCGGTATTTGGTTGGCGTGCGAACGATCAGTTAAAGCATCAAATTAAGTCGACTGCAATTAGTGATTTAGAGTTTGATTGGCAGATTATCACCCTCAAGAAACGCTTATAAAAATGTAAAAGCTGATGGAAAGCGATGACAAGCGATAAGGGCAACAAGGCACTGAGATCCTAAGAGCTAGGCAGCTTCGCGGTTAAATGTTAAATAGTGAAAAAGCTGGTGTGGATAGGCTATAGGTGTTTCGCTTGATACCATTTTTAAAACTAACACAAATAATTAAGGCTTGATGTTGAAGTACTACTTATCGTAGTGGTATCAACAATCAAGCCCTAATAATCAACCTATTAAATAAGCTAATTTTTAATAGCTATTCTTACTTTTTGTAAGAAGAAGCCATGTTGTCTAAACGGTCGTTAGCACGTTTAGCTTCGGCTTGTGCGTCCATAGAAGCAGCTTTAGCGCCTTTAACATCGGCAGATAGCTTGCTTTGCTCAGACTTTAAAGAACCAACTTCTGCTGATAGTTGATCAACTTTGTTACCTAGGTTTGCTACGCTTTCTTCTAAAGCTGTAGTGTTAGCACAACCACCTAATAAAGCAGTCATCGCAACACCAGCAATCATCAGTACTTTCTTGTTCATGGGTAAATCCCTTAATATATAGGTTGTTAAATAGTGCAACGGCATGTGCCTTTGCAACGGCGTAATTATGTCACAGTTTTTTTTATTTGCTATAGGCAAATATAAGATTATTTACTTAAAATAGCGAAATAAATGAAAATTGCAAGTCAACTAGGCTAAAAGCATCATTATTTACCGATTTTATAGAAATCTTAGTGATTTATTGCTAATTGATGGCAAAAAAATGCATTTTTTCGCTTTTTATCATAAATACGACACTTATTGTTGTAACACGATTTTTAGTTTTTAACCATTTGTAATTTATAGTCATTAATTATTTCAGTGCGCTTTAGCTGTAATTGGCTTTTTATCTCGGCTCCTTGGTAGCCTGCAGCAATTATTGATTGCACATCAACTTCACTTGCCAGTTGATAACAATGTTGTAAATATTCTGCTTGTGGATACAAAGCTTGTTCAAATCCAGTTCGTCCTTTTATGTCGCCATGACAACATAATAATAAATCGGTTAGGCGTGTGGGCTTACGCCAAAAATCGGCTTTATCGAATATTTTAATGATGGTGTCGGCTCTGAGTTCAAATGCATTATGGATATTCTGGTGTTGGCCGCTGACCAAGAGTGCTAAATCACGATATTCATTGGGTACTCGTAAGCGCTTGCATAAGCCTTTGATCAGCGGTAAGCCTTTTTGACCATGACCGTGATGTTTAGGCCAATCTTGTTTCGCAGTCATGGCTTTGCCTAAATCATGTACCAATGCGGCAAAACGCACGGCTTTATTGGTACTCAATAGGCTGGTTTGCTCAAGTACCATAAGTGTATGAATGCCTGAATCAACTTCTGGGTGCCATTTCTCTGGTTGTGGTACACCAAACAACGCGTCAATTTCAGGAAATAACACTGTTAATGCCTGGCATTGCTTTAATACCTCGAAAAAAATGTGCGGGCTTTGGCTGCTTAATGCTTTATCGCACTCTTGCCATACTCGTTCAGGCGTAAGGTGATCGAGTTCGCCATTATTGGCAATGTTAGTCATTAATTGTAAGGTTTCGGGGGCAATGGTAAAGCCTAAGTGATGAAACCGTGCCGCAAAACGGGCAACTCGAAGTACGCGTAATGGATCTTCAATAAACGCATCAGAGACATGACGAAGTATTTTGGCTTTTATGTCTGCAATTCCGTTATAAGGATCATAAAGAGTACCGTGTTCGTCTTGTGCGATAGCGTTAATGGTTAAATCACGGCGTAATAAGTCGTCTTTAAGTGTGACTTCTTTGCTGGCATTGCAGCTAAAACCTTGGTAGCCATTACCTGTTTTTCGTTCTGTTCTGGCTAGTGCATATTCTTGCTGAGTTTTGGGGTGTAAAAATACCGGAAAGTCTTTGCCGACCTGTTGATAACCTAATGCCTTCATTTCTTCAACGCTGCTACCAACAACCACGTAATCTTTGTCGACGACAGTTTGTTTTAAAAGGGTATCGCGGACGGCCCCGCCTACTAAATAAATCTTCATGGCGTATCACAACGTGTAATAATAAGTGGCTTAAATATTACCAGAGTTAGATTTTTACGGCTAACTTTTGACAAGCTGTGATACAAGCATTAACGTGAGCCGTCAGTTTCAAATAAGGATTGTTGGTCGAATGTATAAAGCCTTCTATGGATTAAACGATAACCCATTTTCTATTGCGCCTAACCCTCATTATATGTTCTTAAGTGACCGTCATCGTGAAGCGTTAGCTCATCTAACTTATGGATTGGGAGAAACCGGTGGGTTTGTATTGTTAACGGGTGAGGTTGGTACGGGTAAAACCACCGTTTCACGTTGTTTATTACAACAAATTCCCGATAACACCGACACTGCGTTTATTCTTAACCCATCATTGACCGAGCTAGAGCTCTTAGCTACGTTGTGTGATGAGTTGGAAATTAAATATGGCGATAGTCCTACCTTAAAACAGCTGACTGATTTGATCAGTATGTATTTATTGAATAATCATAAAAACGGTCGTAATACGGTGCTGATTATTGATGAAGCCCAACATCTTCGTTCTGAAGTGTTAGAACAGTTGCGCTTATTGACCAACCTAGAAACCAATACTAAAAAACTGTTGCAGGTGATTTTAATTGGTCAGCCTGAATTACAACAACTGTTGAAGCGTCAAGACTTACGTCAGTTAGCGCAACGGATCACCGCCCGTTATCATTTGTTACCGCTAAATAAAGATGAAATTGCTTTGTATGTGCTGCACCGTTTGCAGGTTGCTGGTCGGCATGAGCCACTTTTTACACGTAAAGCAATTGCGGCATTGCATAAGCATTCAGGCGGTATCCCACGTTTAACCAACTTACTGTGTGAGCGAGCATTAATGGCTGGTTATGGTCAAGCTAAGGTGCCGATTGATCACAAAATGGTTAATAAAGCAGCAGTTGAAGTGTTGGGTGATATTGATGTGTCTAGCGATAAACGTTGGCCATTTATCGCTGCAACAGCCTTAGTGTTGGCATTTGGCTTATCATTTTATTTGTTTAATCGCACGATGATTGATGACAATGTTAACGTGAGTGCGATGCCGCTCGATAGCCAAATGCGCCAACCTCAAAACGAGCAAAGCTTGACGGTTCAACCGAGTGTGGTAAACCAAGCCGTTACGACCCAGACACCACAATCACAAGTTAACACACCTGCCCCAGCCGTTAATGCCCAGCAACAAATCTTGCGCCAAGCTATGTTGCAAAGCAGCAATATTGATAATGCGTTTGCTGGTTTATTTGGTTTGTGGAATAAACAGCCCATTATGGGATTGTCTGCTTGTCAGGCCGCGCAACAACAAGATTTAGCCTGTTACCAACAACAAGGTAACTGGTACAGTATTATGCGACTGAACTATCCCGCGGTAGTGTACTTGCAGGACGCACAAGCTAATGTGTTTTATGGGGTAATTGTTGAACGTCAAGCTGAGCAGATTTTATTGCAATTGAACGAACAACAATTTTGGGTGAACAAAGATTGGTTTGATCGTCATTTTAGCGGTACTTTCGAAATTTTGTGGCAACCAGACAGCGTATTGCCGCGGGAGATCAGTCAATCTTCAAGTTTGGCACAGGTGCAGTGGCTTGAAAATAGCTTAGCCATGATAAACCAACGTCACGCACGCTTACTCACCCAGTTTGACAGTGAATTAGTGCAACAATTAATGCAATTTCAACGTCAGCACGGGCTAAAACCCGATGGTATTGCCGGTAATCAAACCTTGGTGCAACTTAATTTATATTTGAGTCAGCAAGGGCCAAGATTAACCGCCTCTGAGGTGCGCAGTTAATGTCGATTCTATTAGATGCGGTTAATCGTAAAAAGCAGCAACAAGGTGATGTTGCCGATATTATGTCGACACCATCGCCGCAAAGTTCATCATCTATTCCATCGCGCAAGCTGAATAAATATAGTGTGCTGGCGGTTGCAATTGCCTTAGGTATTACTGCCGCTTGGGGGATGAGTATGTTATTTCAACCTACGTTGACGCCGTTCGTTAAGGGGGAGGGCCACTCTGTACCTGTCGCCGTCGCTGTTAGGGTAAGCCCGCCTGTCAACGTTTCGACCGTTGAAAAGGTTGAGCCGATTGCGCAATATAATGACGGTATTCGCTTAGCGGGTAAAGTGGCTTTGCCCATTGCAAAACCGTTTAATCATTCAGTAATAACAACACCTGTGGTATCTGGTTATCAGGCCAATGGAGCTCTTTCTGCTGTGGTTGAACCATTCAAGCAATTAAACGATGCTCAGCCAAGTTCTCGGCAAACTGGCTCTCAACAAGTTAACGGTAACGTTGTGCAAGCTAACCACATTGATGATTCACAAGTTAGTCATCGTCAGCAAGTACAGCAACAAGAACCCATCGTACTAGGTGCAAATGCTAATCGTCGTGGTTTGGCTGAGCTGGAAGCACTGCGCTTGCAAGTGAATACTGCTGCAAAAGAAGTTGATTTTGCTTCAGTTAAAGCGCCATCAATAGATGAGCACAATAATTTGATTGCAGCCTTTGAAACGGCATTGAAAGATGTTGAATTTGAACAATCGGCAAGCCAACAAATGACGGAAGAAAAGCTAGACCCTATTCCTAGACCGAGTAATCAGCAAATCCCTAAATACGGTGACTTACCTGCCAGTGTACAGTTGCAAGTGCCTGAGTTTACTATTAATGCTCATGTGTATTCGACAGTGCCAAGTAATCGTTGGTTAAATGTTGATGGAGTGGAATTACAGCAGGGCGATATGATTAAAAATACACTGACAATTGTTGAAATTAGGCCGCGAGATGTCGTGTTAGAAATTAACGGTGAGCAATTTAGGGTTCCGGCTATTTAGCATGCTTGTAATGTCAGTCGAGTTTGGAAAAATAAACATAAAAAGGCGCAGATAGCGTAATGCCGATCAGTTAAGCGGTAATGCTATAAAAACTGAACAGATCGGTTGACCGATCTTTTCAGTCTGCGAAAATCCGATAATCTTTATTATCGGATTTTTTTATGGAACTCTCTGAAGCCCT
>NZ_JBSQBN010000105.1:0-16221 GCF_053850585.1 Shewanella sp. A22 | reverse complement strand
GGACTTTGAAACCCGCCAGAATGGAGTCTCTCAGGTATTCCACTTCTGTGTTACATCGATTTAAAAGGCAACAACCATTTCTACATCAATGTGCCTTGAATTGAAAAACCTGAGAGACTCTGAACTGGCCAGATATTTAATGGGATTGGTATAATAACGAAGATAGAAATTTGAACAATAAAAATGGGCACTATAAGTGCCCATTTTTACATCGACCAAAAACTACAGCGTTAGCGCTGCATCTAAAGTCATCACAATCATTTCACTGAATGTAGTTTGACGCTCATCAGAGGTGGTTTTTTCACCAGTACGAATGTGGTCAGATACTGTCACAACACATAAGGCTTTTGCACCTAGCTCATGTGCAACTCCATACAAACCAGCAGCTTCCATTTCGACGCCTAATACACCCATTTTTTCCATCACATCAAACATTTGAGGATCTGGAGTATAGAATAAATCAGCAGAGAAAACGTTACCAACACGGATCTTCGTTCCATGTTTTTTAGCTGAATCAACGACAGCGCTTAATAAGCTGTAGTCAGCGATAGCAGCAAAATCGTTGTCTTTAAAACGTAAACGGTTTACGCGTGAATCTGTACATGCGCCCATACCAATAATCACATCACGCACTTTTACGTCAGTGCTAATAGCACCACAAGTACCAACACGGATTAGGTTTTTGACGCCATAATCTTTAATTAATTCATGAGCATAAATTGAACAAGATGGAATTCCCATACCTGAACCCATAACCGAAATACGCTTACCTTTGTAGGTACCAGTAAAACCAAGCATGTTACGAACATCTGTTACTTGCTCAACATTTTCTAGAAATGTTTCTGCAATGTATTTTGCTCGTAATGGATCGCCTGGGAAAAGTACTGTGTCACCAAAAGCACCTTCAACAGCATTAATATGTGGTGTAGCCATGTTATAACCCCTATGTTTCTATTTTATTTTATATAACTAAATCATGTTTGCAGTTTAGCAAAGCTATTAAACTTTATATAGAACCGTCGTTTGAAAATGTGACTAATTAATAAAAGATTCACCATAATTCATTGGTTCTAATTTAAAATAACTCGCAATAGACTGACCAATATCAGCAAAAGACTTCCGGCGACCTAATGAACCCGCAGGTAAACCAGCACCATAAGCTAAAACCGGTACGCGCTCACGAGTATGCTCAGTCCCCACCCAAGTAGGGTCACAACCATGATCTGCTGTAAATAAAACAAGGTCATCTGGCTCTAAAGCCGCAAATAACTCAGGTAAACGAGAATCAAAATATTCAAGAGCTTTAGCATAACCAGCGGTATCACGACGATGACCATAATGAGAGTCAAAATCAACAAAGTTAGTAAATACAATGGTGTTATCACCTGCACGCTTAATTTGCGCTAAGGTTTCATCAAATAACTCTTCAAGACCTGTGGCTTTAAACTTTTGAGTAATACCACTATGAGCATAAATATCGGCAATTTTACCAATACTGACCACTTCACCACCGGCATCTTTCATTTTATCAAGCACTGTTGGTGCAGGCGGCAATACCGCATAATCATGACGATTACCTGTACGGGCAAAATCAGTCGATCCTGTACCTACAAATGGGCGCGCAATAACACGACCAATATTGTAAGGCTCTAACTCTTCACGAGCGATTTTGCATAAATTGTAAAGGTTCTCTAACCCAAACGACTCTTCATGACAAGCCACTTGGAAAACAGAGTCAGCAGAAGTATAGAAAATAGGCAAACCTGTTTTCATATGTTCTTCGCCTAATTCTTCTAGAATTTTAGTGCCTGAAGCATGGCAATTACCTAAAAAGCCGTCTAATCCTGCACGCTTTAGGATTTTATCCGTTAATTCTTTAGGAAATGAATTGGTTAAATCGCTGAAATATCCCCATTCATATAAAACGGGTACGCCAGCCATTTCCCAATGTCCACTTGGTGTATCTTTGCCAGAACTTAATTCATCAGCGTGGCCATAAGCACCAATAAGCTCAACATTATCACCAAAACCAGCAGCAAACTGACCAGTGCTTTCAAAACCTGCGTGACCTAAACCTAATCGAGCAAGATTCGGTAATTTTAAAGGGCCTTGTCGGCCAATATCCGCTTTACCTTCCGCACACGCCTGCGCAATGTGGCCGAAAGTATCAGAACCGACATCACCAAACTTATCTGCATCGGTGGCTGCACCGACACCAAAAGAATCGAGCATTAAAATAAAAGTTCGTTTCATCATATTTTCCTTTATAAATCTGAAGCGCGAATATAACGATATATTTCAGGCGTCTTCTCAGGCGCACTATCGCCAATAACAATCGCTTGCTGAACAGCTGCAGCGGCTTCTGCAAAGGCATCTTCAGATTGAGCATGGATCATCGCTAACGGAATATCTTGATTCACTTCCTGACCCAATGCACACACTTGAGTTAAGCCAACACTGTAATCCAGTGCGTCACCAGGTTTACGACGTCCGCCACCTAGGGTAACAACAGATAAACCCAGTTCGCGTGTATCCATTTTATAAGCAAAACCAGATGTATTCGCATAAACAGGACGGATAATCTTCGCTTGAGGTAAATACTTATCATATGACTCAACAAAATCGGTTGGGCCACCCAGACCAGCAACCATTTTAGCAAACGCTTCAGCTGCTTTACCATTATCGAGTACAGCATTTAACTTATTACGTGCTTCTGCTTCATTTTGTGCAATACCACCTAAAATAAGCATTTCTGCACATAATCCCATGGTGACTGCATACAAACGCGGATTACGATATTGACCAGTTAAAAAGTTAATCGCTTCGCGAACTTCTACAGCATTACCTGCACATGAAGCCAACACTTGGTTCATATCCGTTAATAACGCCGTTGTTTTTGTGCCAGCACCGTTTGCGACAGCAGTAATACTGCGGGCTAATTCTTCAGATGCTTCGTAGGTTGGCATAAATGCACCACTGCCAACTTTGACATCCATTGCAAGGGCATCAAGTCCAGCGGCTAACTTTTTAGATAAAATGGATGCGGTAATTAATGAAATAGATTCTACAGTGGCGGTATTATCGCGAATGGAATAGAAACGTTTATCTGCCGGTACTAAATCACCAGTTTGGCCAATGATGGCAACACCTGCGTCTTTAACAACTTTGCGGAATAACTCACTTGAAGGCTCAGTCTGATAACCTGGAATAGCATCAAACTTGTCTAAAGTACCACCAGTATGGCCTAAACCACGACCTGAAATCATCGGTACATAACCACCACAAGCAGCAGCCATAGGGCCAAGCATTAAGCTTATGACATCACCCACGCCGCCAGTACTATGCTTATCAATAATTGGACCATTGAGACCAAGTGAATCCCAGTTTAATACGGTTCCAGAATCACGCATGGCAATCGTTAATGCAATACGTTCGTCCATATTCATGTCTTTGAAATACACCGCCATGCCAAACGCGGCAATTTGGCCTTCTGAAACCGTGTTATGAGTAATACCGTCAACAAAAAATTGAATTTCAGCAGTACTTAGTGCATCGCCGTTACGCTTTTTACGAATAATCTCTTGAGCAAGAAACATATTGAATCCCCTTTTAGGCAACCCAACACCGCTAGGATCGCCATTAATAACTGAAATGCCACCGAATGATGGCGCTTTGCACAACGATCATTCATCATGCAAAGAAGGAATTAACGAATTAGTAACCTGATGTCGCTTTAGGTGCGTCAGTTAATTCTAGGGTATGCAACAAGCTATTTAACAAGCTAGAGGCACCAAAACGGAATGTTTGTGGGCTTACCCAATCTGCACCTAAAATACGCTCAGCTAATGCTAAAAACTCGGCCGTTTGAGCGGCATCACGCACGCCACCAGCAGGCTTAAATCCAACTTGGCGATTTTTTTCACTAATGACGGTTAGCATAATTTCAGCGGCTTCAATTGTGGCATTAACAGGTACTTTACCTGTTGATGTTTTAATAAAGTTAGCACCCGCATCGATTGACAACTCTGATGCTTTTCGAATAAGTGCAGGATCTTTCAACTCACCAGATTCGATAATCACTTTTAACAGGACATCATCACCACATTCTTCTTTACATGCTTTAACCAGCTCGAACCCAACAGACTCATTACCAGCCATCAACGCACGGTATGGAAACACAACATCTACTTCATCAGCGCCATATGCCACTGCAGCTCGAGTTTCCAATACTGCAATAGCAATGTCATCATTACCATGAGGGAAATTGGTGACTGTTGCGATTTTAATGTCTTCACAATCGAGTTCATTAAGGGTTTTACGTGCGATAGGAATAAAGCGAGGATAAATACAAATCGCGGCAGTATTACCTGCAGGAGACTTGGCTTTGTGGCATAGGTCGATCACTTTTTGATCGGTATCATCGTCATTTAATGTGGTTAAATCCATTAACGAAATACCGCGTAGCGCCGCTTGTTTTAAATCAGTCATAATTGCTCTCCAAAACGAAAAATCAAAGTCGATAATTTTTTTCAGGCAATACTATAGTGCTGGCATATGATTATAATTATGGCCGGGCCTTCTGTATTGCCAGTAAATTTAGGTGATATTTACTAACCTAAGTATTCAATCTGATAACGAGTACCACGACTTGAATCCTTGAAGACCGGAAAAGGTAAAACAAAGATATTTGTTTTAGCTATTCCGCGAAAAATCCATTTTAGCGCGTAAAAATAAAACTTTGTAGAATACAAACCTTTATATAAAGATACTAAAAACTAATAACGTTAGATAAAAATTCGGCATCGTTGTTCATATTAAAGATGGAGCCGCAAAAGCGGCTCCATCATATTCACTAAACCAATCTTAGAACTTGTAAGTTGCAGATAGGTAATGTGACCAACCAGTAGACTCTAGGCCTGTAGCGCCACCGTCTGTAACTGTGTACACATCTTGGAAGCCTTTTAAGCCATAACCCAGTGCGTAACGATCTGAGTGCCAGTATAGACCAAAGAAGATATTTCCGCCGCTATCAGAAAGACCTTTAACTAGAGGACCATTCTCTTCTGTTGGCCAATATGCTTCATCAGCACCGAACTGATAATCGATATAACCTTGGAAAGACAAGAAGCTCTTGTTGTCAAAGAAGTAGAAAGGTTTGAACCAGTTAGCTGAGAACTGATAACCGTTCCATTTTTTGTTGTTCATGTCATATAAACCATAAAGGTTCATACCAGTTTTACCTAACCAAGGTACATTAACATCAGCACCAAGACCCCAAAGAGTATTGTTTACGCCTTCGCCACTAAGACCATCCCAAGTGAACAAAGTAGAGAAATACACTTCTTGTACTGGGCCAAAAGATAAATCTTTACCAGAAATTGCATCAATAGAGAAACGCGGAGCAAACTTCATAAACAATTTGCTTGAGCCTTCGCCTGGGTTTTTGTCACCATTGTTAGTTGTTTCTGTCGCTAAGTTGAAAACATCAACATAGCCATAAAGATCAACAACACCAGAACGTCCGCCAAATTCCATTTCTAGGTAGTTATGTTGATCACCTGAAGATGGATTTTCTGGTTTTTCACCAATAGAGTACATAGCGTTAAACTGTAACCACTTGTAATCACTACCGTGAAGATCGCTACGATCTGCAGCAAAAGCATTACCAGAAATAGCAGCAACTGTTGCACCCGCTAAAGCTAACATTTTTACATTTTTCATCATCAACCCCATGTATATTATTTAACTATCTTCTTGGATAGCACTTCTTTTAGTCATTCGTATTTTACCGTTACTGATATAAATCTCAATATTTAATCAATAAAAAACGAATACAAAATTCTTTTTTGTGAACAATGTCGCGACTTTTTGTCTACACATTATTAACAATTTGACCTTTTACTTCGGAATAGAGGATTTAAACCATCCTCTTTTACAATCACTAAAACGTCATAAATTCATATTGGGAAACGGTGGATTAACACAAAAATCAATAACAACTTTCTACAAAACTGGGTCTCTAACATTGACTTACATAAAGACCCAGCTGTTGGAGGATTCCCCCAGGACTTACTCTTAGATAGCTAAGAATAAACCGGCTAATGTCGCGCTCATTAAGTTAGCTAATGAACCAGCAATAACAGCACGGATACCTAATTTTGCAAGGTCATGACGACGTGAAGGAGCCATAGCACCTAAACCACCTAATAAAATTGCAATTGAAGATAAGTTAGCAAATCCACATAATGCGAAAGAGATAATCGCTTTAGTACGATCTGACATCATTACGCCAGTTTCTGCTACAACTTTGAACCCTTCTGCTGACGCATCAAGTAGATACGGAGCAAAGTTCAAGTAAGCAACAAATTCGTTAACAACAATCTTTTGACCGATGAAAGAACCAGCAACTAATGCTTCGTTCCAAGGTACACCGATTAAGAAAGCTAGTGGCATAAAGATATAACCAAGAATTAGCTCTAGCGTAATACCTTCTACACCAAACCAACCTGTTACACCACCAATGATACCGTTGACCATCGCGATTAAACCAACGAATGCGATCAACATAGCACCAACGTTCAAAGCAAGATGCATACCTGAAGAAGCACCACCGGCTGCTGCATCTAAAACGTTTGCTGGCTTATCTGGATCATCTGGTAAATCATCCATTTCGTTAATAGCAGTTTCAGTTTCAGGGTGCATCAGTTTAGCCATTAATAGACCACCTGGTGCCGCCATAAATGACGCTGCAACTAAATATGCAATTGGAACACCCATTTGCGCGTAACCAGCTAATACAGAACCTGCAATAGAAGCTAGACCACCAACCATGATTGCGAATAATTCAGATTGAGTCATTGTCGCAATAAACGGACGCACAACTAATGGTGCTTCTGTTTGACCAACAAAGATGTTGGCTGTAGCTGACATAGATTCTGTACGACTAGTGCCTAATGCTTTCTGTAGACCACCGCCGATAATACGGATAACCCACTGCATAATGCCTAAATAGTAAAGCACAGCAATTAGAGAAGAGAAGAATATAATGACAGGTAATACGTTGATGGCGAAAATGAAACCAACTTTAAAGTTAGCCAAATCACCAAATAAGAAGCTAGTACCAGCTTGTGCATAACTAATCACACTTGATACAGCGTCAGAAACACCTTTCAGAATATCTTTACCGACTGGTACGTATAAAACGAAACCAGCGAAGAATGCTTGAATAGCTAAAGCACCACCAACTGTACGTACATTAATTGCTTTTCTATTATTTGATAGTAGAAAACCTATCACTAGTAAGGTGACCACCCCTACTAAACTCATTAATATATCCATTAATCATCACCCTTTTGTTAACAGTTTTTTTGAATGTTGTTAACTCACCTAATTTCCGTTGACGATTATAACTGAGCGTGAAACGAAAAGCGTCGTTTTGATCAACTTTTTAGAGTTTAATTTCAATCCCTTAGCAAAAAAAACAGCTAAATCACATTTCCGTTTTAAAAAAAAGGATTAAAGCTCAAATAGTTGCACTGCATTTTTATTCGACTGTTCTAATATACAGACAGTTTCTTTTTTCTTTAAAAATGAGATTTCGGACACAATTCTGCTCAATATAAGGGGGGTGTTACGTGTATGCGGATGGTCAAATGGGCTCATGCTTGGCGAATCTGTTTCCAATAAAAAGTGCTCTAACGGTAAGTTTGTTACTGCTTCTCGAAGCTTCTTGGCTCTGGGGTTGAGCAATAATCCACCAATTCCTAATTTAAAGCCAAGTGCAATATACTGTTTGGCAATGTCAGTGTTTCCATAGAAGCCGTGCACAACGCCACCGCGAACTAACTTCATTTTTTTTAGTATTGTCAGCAACTCTTGATGAGCTTTAACGGCATGTAAAATAACTGGCAACTGATAAAATTGAGCAAGGTATAATTGTTTTTCTAGTAACAACAATTGTTTATCCGACCAATGATGTAATTTATCTAATCCGCACTCTCCAACAGCAACCAAACGCTTATTTTCTCGATATTGTTGTAATACTGTATCAAGCTTGATAATAGCAATATCAATATCAACTGGCACATACCAAGGATGAATTCCAAGGGCAAAATAGCAATCATATTGTTGAGCTATTCGTATTTGCTTCGGCCATTGTTCAACCGATACTCCGGGGATGATAGCGGAAGTAATACCTTGCTGATGCATTGCATCAAAAAGCTGTGCCCTATCATCATCGAACACAGCCATATCGAGATGAGCATGAGTGTCTATCATAGGAGTGCTCTTTGCGTACCAATATTAATTTGTTTGAATGTGGATTTTAATAATATCATTTCTTCAGTCGCTAAAATTCGATTAACAACTGCCGTAGCTAAGAGGCTTCGTCCGCTTTTATAACAGCATGAAATTTAATTTTACCAAAGTGTAATGATAAATAACTTTAAAATAGTGCTAATCATTCTTTTTCATGCGAAAAAATACAAAAATAAAGGTGGCAAAGCCACCTTTATTAACATAACAGCAAAATTTACATTAACAATTAATGCTCACGGGTCTTGGCAAACTCAATGTCAGGATAACGTTCTATTGATAAATTCAGATTCACCATCGTTGGAGCTACGTAAGTCAAGTTATTACCGCCATCAAGGGCTAAATTCTGGCTGCATTTACGACGAAACTCTTCTAATTTTCGCTCGTCGTTACAATAAACCCAGCGAGCAGTACTCACACTAATGCCTTCATAAATCGCTTCAACGTTGTATTCACTCTTTAAGCGGCCGACAACCACCTCAAACTGAAGAACACCAACTGCGCCCACAATCAAGTCGTTAGAGTCAATAGGCCTAAATACCTGTACAGCACCTTCTTCAGATAATTGTACTAAGCCTTTCAATAATTGTTTTTGCTTAAGCGGATCTTTCAAGCGAATACGACGGAACATTTCAGGTGCAAAATTAGGTACGCCAGTAAAGCGAAGCTTTTCGCCTTGAGTGAATGTATCACCAATACGCATAGTGCCATGATTATGTAAGCCAATAATATCGCCTGGATAAGCAGCTTCAGCTCGACTACGATCACCAGCCATAAAGGTTAATGCGTCACTAACATTGACATCTTTGCCTATACGTACGTGGTGCATTTTCATGCCTTGTTCATATCGACCAGAACAAATACGCATGAACGCAACTCGGTCACGGTGCTTGGGATCCATGTTGGCTTGAATTTTAAAAATAAACCCTGAAAATTTATCTTCATTTGGCATAACATCACGAACATCACTTTCACGAGGTAGTGGTTTTGGCGCCCATTCGACAATACCATCAAGAATATGGTCAACACCAAAATTACCAAGTGCAGTACCGAAATAAACAGGCGTGAGTTCACCTTTTAAAAATGCTTGCTGGTCAAATACATGTGAAGCGCCGGCAACCAGCTCCATTTCATCACGAATTTCAGAAGCATATGCGCCAAGCACTTTATCAAGCTCAGGGTTATGTAATCCTTTAATGATTCGCTCTTCTTGAATGGTATGACCCATACCACTTTGGTATAAAATGACTTCATCCCGTAAAATATGGTAAACACCTTTAAATTCTTTCCCAGAACCGATTGGCCAAGTCACTGGCGCGCAAGCTATCTTTAAAACAGCTTCAACTTCATCCATTAATTCAATAGGGTCTCGAATATCACGGTCACATTTGTTCATGAATGTCACAATGGGCGTGTCACGTAAACGGGTCACTTCCATCAATTTAATGGTTCTATCTTCTACACCTTTAGCGGAGTCGATTACCATTAAACATGAATCTACTGCGGTTAGTGTACGATAAGTGTCTTCCGAAAAGTCTTCGTGACCGGGAGTATCAAGCAAATTGATGAGTGCGCCACCGTAAGGAAATTGCATGACAGAAGTCGTGATAGAAATACCACGATCTTTTTCCATTTCCATCCAGTCAGACTTTGCATGTTGTCCTGACTTTTTACCTTTTACCGTACCGGCTTTTTGTAAAGCCTGTCCGAATAACAGTACCTTTTCGGTGATGGTGGTTTTACCCGCATCGGGATGCGAAATGATGGCGAAGGTACGACGCTTGTCGACCTCAACGTTGTTGCCTGACATGTTAACCTTGCACTAGCCGCTAAAAAAGGCGCAAATTATAGCGCCTATCGGTAGAATTGGCTAGGCAAAGTGCTTTTTAGCTTTTTATTGATTGTTGAGTAGTCTGTTGGATCATGTTTTTCATCTTAGCCAATTCGATTCTGGCATATCGATGTTCCACAAAATCATAAATATTTGTGGCTAAAGTTAACCGATAAAAATTGGCCGCTTGTTGATATTGGCCTTTTGAGGCAGCATGTTTCGCTAAGTAAAAGTAAGCTTCACATAAGCGCTCTGCATATTCTTTTTGTTGTGACAAGCCCACTTTAGCAGCAGAGAATACTTGCTCTTGATCTATTTTACCTAAGTAAAAGTCAACTAACACACTGGCCCAGTCTTGATCTTTTAGCTGTTGTCGCTGCGTCTCAAGATCGACTAGTGCTTGCGTTTTATCAACCGCAGAAGACATCAAATATAGCCATAGAACACGATAGCCATCACTTGGATCTCTATCATAAAACGCTTTCATATCAGTAACGGCTAGTTCATAACGCTCACCATAGTATAAGGCTATTCCACGGTTTAAAAAGGCATAGTCATAACTCGGCGATAACTCTAATACCCCATCAAATGCTTCATAAGCACTATCTAACTCACCTTCTTGGGTATAATAAATGCCAAGAAAATTATACGCATCAGCTAAATTCGGCTGTAATTTTAATGCTTGAT
This sequence comes from Shewanella sp. A22, assembly GCF_053850585.1. Taxonomy (NCBI): domain Bacteria; kingdom Pseudomonadati; phylum Pseudomonadota; class Gammaproteobacteria; order Alteromonadales; family Shewanellaceae; genus Shewanella; species Shewanella sp. A22. Next base: position 5,390 of record NZ_JBSQBN010000105.1, on the reverse strand, counting down.
GAAAATCAATACGACCAAGTAAACGTAGCCCTACACTGTCATAGATAACACCACGATCATAATGAAAACGTGCACGTTGTTCATCAGTTAACTCCATCGTAGCTAAAATTTCATTCAACTTGGCAAGTGTGACTTCCAGCTTATAATCAGGCATGACTGGCGCGACAATCATCTGCCCTGCTACAGGGTCATTTGAACCTAACGTTGCAGCACATCCTGACAACAACATACTTGCACCGACAACAACGGCAACGATTGTGGTGCGTAGTTTACATTCCATCCGCTTTACCTTATCAGGTTCGATTAATATTCAGCATCATAGCAATCTGACAATCTAAGAGCCATGGAGATTACAGATTATTTTTTGACTCAATAAAAAAGGAGATCAAATGATCTCCTTTTTAAGTCGTTTAACGCACTACATTAAATTACTCAGCCGATTCTTTTGCTTGAGCTTCTTTAATTGACAGTCTTACACGACCTTGGCGATCAACTTCCATCACCTTAACAGCCACTTCTTGGTTCATTTGAAGATGATCAGAAACATTTGCAACGCGTTCATCGCTTATTTGCGAAATATGCACTAAACCATCTTTACCAGGAAGAATGTTAACAAATGCACCGAAATCAACGATACGGATAACCTTACCATTATAAATACGGCCAACTTCAACTTCTGCTGTGATTTCTTCAATACGACGGATAGCTTCTTTAGTTGCTTCGCCGTTTGATGAAGCAATTTTGACAGTACCATCGTCATCAAGCTCAATCGTAGTACCCGTTTCTTCAGTAAGTGCACGAATTACCGCGCCACCTTTACCGATTACATCACGAATTTTCTCAGGATTGATTTTGATAGTCGTGATACGTGGGGCATGAGAAGAAATATCATCACGATGTGAACCAATAGCTTGGTCCATTACATTTAGGATATGAACGCGAGCGCCATATGCTTGTTGTAATGCGATATCCATAATTTCTTTTGTGATACCTTCAATCTTGATATCCATCTGCAATGCAGTGATACCGTCACGAGTACCAGCAACTTTAAAGTCCATGTCACCTAAGTGGTCTTCATCGCCTAAAATGTCAGAAAGCACAACGAAATCGTCACCTTCTTTTACTAGACCCATTGCGATACCAGCTACAGAACTCTTAATTGGTACACCAGCATCCATCAATGCTAATGAAGTACCACAAACTGAAGCCATTGAGCTTGAACCGTTTGATTCAGTGATTTCTGATACAACACGAACACTGTATGGGAACTCTTCAGCTGAAGGCATAACAGCATTCATACCACGCCATGCTAACTTACCATGACCGATTTCACGGCGCTTAGGTGAACCCACCATGCCAGTTTCACCAACTGAGTATGGAGGGAAGTTATAGTGAAGCATAAAGCGATTTGTACGTTCGCCCATGATGCTGTCGATTTTTTGAGCATCACGTTCAGTACCTAAAGTACAAGTCACGAGCGCCTGAGTTTCACCACGGGTAAATAATGCACTACCATGCGTACGAGGAAGTACACCAGCAAGCACATTTAATGCGCGGATCATGTCGGGTTCACGACCGTCGATACGTGGCTTGCCACTAATAATACGACCACGAACAATTTTCTTCTCTAAGCTACCTAACAAATTGTCTACTTCACGAGTATCAACATCAGGGTTTTCTGCGACTAATGCAGCTTTTGCAGCCGCTTTCACAATGCCAACTTGTGCATAACGGTCTTGCTTAACTTCAATTTGATAAGCTTCAGTCATGCCGACTTCGGCAAGATCTTTGATTTTAGCTACTAAATCTTGATCTTGAACTGGTGCAGTCCAATCCCATGTAGGTTTGCCTGCTTCAGCTTTGAACTCAGCAATGGCATCCACAACTACTTGTTGCTGATCGTGGCCGTAAGTTACTGCACCTAACATGATTTCTTCTGCAAGCGCTTTAGCTTCAGATTCAACCATCAATACAGCGGCTTTAGTACCAGCAACCACTAAGTTTAGTGAGCTTGTTGCAAGTTGATCAACTGTAGGGTTAAGTACATATTCATCATTGATATAACCAACACGCGCCGCACCTAGTGGGCCGCTGAAAGGAATACCAGAAATTGCTAATGCTGCAGAAGTACCAATCATTGAAACAATATCTGGTTCGATTTGTGGATCAACAGATACTACAGTAATGATAACTTGAACTTCATTTTTAAAACCGTTTGGGAATAAAGGACGAATAGGACGGTCAATTAGACGTGCAATCAGAGTTTCATCTTCTGAAGGACGACCTTCACGCTTAAAGAAACCGCCAGGAATTTTACCCGCAGCATAAGTCTTTTCTTGATAATTAACAGTTAGCGGGAAGAAGTCTCGGCTTAAGTCCGCTACTTTCTTTCCAACTACAGTAACTAATACTGTAGTGTCGCCCATGCTCGCTAAAACTGCAGCATCTGCTTGACGTGCAATAACACCTGTTTCTAAGGTGACGGTATGTTGACCATACTCAAAACTCTTTACAATTGGATTCACGTGACCCATTCCTTAATTTAATGACCTTTAATTACGCGCACAAGTATACTTCAATTAGAATGAATAGTTAAATAGTCGCGAGTTGTAGAACCTTAAAATCTTTAAAATAATCACTTTCCGACATTAGATCATCGCATTAGCAATGATTTACACGTCATTAAGATACGTTAATCTCAATTAAGTGAGTTAAGCTTCACTATTTCCTTTGATTAATGATGACAAGGCTGGTGAATTTGACTAGAGTTAGGCTTCATAATGTCAATTTTCTGAAGGGTTAGCTTACACATTTGCCACGTTCGGATTAACTTTTTCATTGTGTATATATCATTGATAGTTTTAGTATTACAAAATACTAAAATAAACTTGAAAAAATAGTCACTTATATGACATGGAATAAAACATGACGGCCCGTTTTAAGTCTCTTACATGGAAACAGACTAACTTAGTGGTATTTACCGCTTTGTTCTTCGCGATTGCTATCTTTATTGTCGAAATCGCATTAGTTGTCATAACAACTAAACAACAGCTTACTGAAGCACAACAAGAACTCCTTGACTCAGTTGAACAAACAACAACCAATGCGGTTTGGTCATTAGATGATAAACTTGCCGGACAAACCCTAGAAGGTATTATTAAAGTAGACAACGTCGGTTCAGCCGTTATTGAACTTGATGATGGTTCTTTGTTTGTCTCTGTCGCAAATGAATCCGATGAATTCCCCAACAGTTACATTTCCTTTAGCAATCGGCTTTTTGGAGAGTTAAAAGAAATCTCTCGCCCTTTATATCGCCCATTCTATTTCGAAGGGAACAAACAACAACAGCTTATCGGCACCCTAACAATATTTTATGATACTCAGAAGCTGACCACCAAACTCTTCAGTCAGCTCCAACTAGGGCTCATTGCCACCTTAGCTCGTGCATTATTGCTAACATTAGTATTAACCGTCGTGTTTCATCGTTTTCTCACCCAACCTATCGCACGAATTAGTGAAGCTATTGATAAAATTGATCCAGACTATCCTGATGAAAATTTATTGCCCATGTCTAAGGCGCATAGCGATGATGAATTGGGCTTAGTCACCAGTAAATTTAATCAAATTCTATTGCAGTTTAGCCAAACCCAAAACAAGCTGCGTAAAATGGCAACTCGAGATCCATTAACAGGGTTACCTAACCGCACCCTGCTATTGGAAACATTAAATGTCACCATTCAACGTTCACGGGTTCATAAACGAAATTTTGCGCTACTCTTTATCGATTTAGATCGCTTTAAAAATGTTAACGATTCGCTAGGACATGCTTTAGGAGATCAATTTTTAGCACGTATAGCGCGAATATTAGAAAGAGTCGTCGGTGATAGAGGCAGTGTTGCACGTCTTGGTGGCGATGAATTTGTAATCTTAGCCGATGAAGTTCAAACACCATCACAAGCTGCTGACTTTGTTGACAAATTGCTCACCCAACTAAATACACCAATTCAACTAAACGAACACGCAATTCACCCTGCAGCGTCAATCGGAATTTCGATTTACCCAGAAGACGGAATTACCGCAGAAGATCTTATCCGACACGCAGACATTGCAATGTATAGTGCAAAAGCGGCGGGTTCAAATCAATGGTCTTTCTTTAAACAACAAATGACCGAACGCGCAGCGGTAAGATTGCGTACAGAAGCGTCATTGCATGATGCTCTGAAAAACAACGAATTTTTATTATATTTCCAACCAAAATTCGATTTAAACACCAATAAAGTTGTGGGATGTGAAGCGCTTATTCGCTGGCAAAAAGACGGGCGACTGATTAGCCCCATGTCATTTATTCCGGTCGCAGAAGAAACAGGTATTATTATCCCTATTGGTCGTTGGGTCATAGAACAAAGCTGCAAAGTCATTAGAGAATGGCAACGTAAATACAACTATGAAATACCAATTGCGGTCAATGTTGCCTCACAACAATTTGCAGATGCCAGTTTAGTGCCTGATATTAAGCAATTGGCGATTAGATACCAAATAAGACCCGAATTACTGGAAATTGAAATTACTGAAACATCCCTTATGAATGATGTCGAACAAGCCATCGTTAAGATAGAGCAACTCAAATCAGCAGGCTTTGGTATTGCTGTAGATGACTTTGGTACAGGATATTCTTCTTTGTCTTATTTACGTCATTTACCTATCACCACAATGAAAATCGACCGTGCATTTGTCAGTGATCTTCCAGAAGATAGCGCCATAGCGTCGACCATTTTAATGCTGGGCCGTCAACTTGATCTAACCATTGTCGCGGAAGGGATTGAAAATATTCAACAGCTTGAATGGTTGAAACACAATCAATGTGAAATTGGCCAAGGCTTTTACTTTAGTGAGCCATTGCCGATAGAAGAATTTGAAGAAAAGTATATTACCTGCAATACAGCAAAGATAATGCATATTTAAACCAGCAAAGCATCATATAATGTTAAGTCTGCCATTATATGATGCCAGGCTTAACCGAAGCCCCCCACAAGCTTAGATCGCGCATTACCCTAAAGGGTATATAACGCGATAGTCATCGCGTAGGTTATCAAACCACTTGTACACAAAAAAACCACATAATATTAATACCAATCCTATTAAATGTGTGATCTTTCAGCGGGAGTTCAAAGAGCTGTAGGCAAGGCAGATGATGTAAGCGAATAGTGATTTTCGGTAACAAGCTCCTGCGTTACTCTACCTCCAGTATCTGACCGCCATGGAGGGTGGGAATGTCTTATTTTTTATGGAAAAAAATAGACCATGCCGTCGTATTTTGAAAGCATCTAACGAAGCATAAAGGACTTTGAAACCCGCCAGAATGGAGTCTCTCAGGTATTCCACTTCTGTGT
>NZ_JBSQBN010000104.1:0-16257 GCF_053850585.1 Shewanella sp. A22 | reverse complement strand
ATATTGTAGTTTTTTTAAAGGTTTCTTGTGCTTCTGCCGATTGTTTTGGATGCTTGGAACGACTGGTAATCCAGCTAAAGCCCAGTTTATGTAATATCCAGTACACATGTGAATGACTGTACGAAACACCGTATTCTTCGACTATGAATTGCTTAACATCCTCAGCCGTTAAGCGACCACCATCTGTTGAATGAGCCGCATTTTTTACAAAAGTACGCAGTTTATCTTTTTGCTGGAGGGTCAATCGACTCTTTTTACCTAAGCGAGGTTTGTCATCAAGACCTGCTAACCCTTGGTTTAAATAGTTAGATACCCAATCGTTGACACTACGGCGACTGACATTTAAGCGTCTGGCGACTTCTGAGCGGTTGTTAATTTGTAGGAAAGTCGCAACGGCGAGTAAACGTATTTTTTTATTCGCATTTTTTTCTTGTTTGGAGAGGTTAAGTATTTCTTTATCAGTAAGAGAAGTCATACATAAAGATTAATAAGAGGTGATACTTTGATTAGATCACATTTTTATCATAATTGGTATGATTTATGTTGTTCCCATGTTTTATTAGGAGACATATGATGAAAACCTTTCGTGATAGTTGCTGACATCCAAGGTATTCAGGCGATTTTCTATAACGTAAGACAATTGCCTCTATACAGGACAGTTTTACTAGGTCAACACTTGTTATGCGAGCCGGCGGATGTTTTGGGGTTCTTCAATAATCTAACATTTTAGCGTAATCCAACTGAAAATCAGACTGTAACTAGCGGATTTATCCAGATAACAATTTCATATATATCGCAGGATATTATCGGTATAGGTAAATAAAATTACACTCATCAGTCAAACAAGGTAAAGTGTACTTTAGTTAGTTTAAAGCTATTAATAAATAATAAGTTTTTATCCTGTTTAGATAATGATATTCACGACCATCTATTTATTGATACGATTGTTGTTAATATCTCTTTGTATATTTCATTGGGTAGGTTTATTTTGACTCGTTTGCCAAAAATTTCTCTGTCTATTCTTGTGCCTGCATCTATTTTTATCCTCTACTTTGGCTTGGTATCAGGTGAGTATTTGTATGAGCATGCAGAGTTAAATGAGCAGCTTGCTTTAAGAGAGTCAGAGCAAATTCAGAAAGATCTCTTTAGAATGCGTCATGTTGTTGAGTCTTCTCTGTTGTCGCAGGATTTTGAACGAGTTGAGCAAGAGGTTGCTTTAGTGTCAACCGATCAAAATATGATGGTGTATGTCATACTTGACGCTGCTAGTGATATTCATTTTGCTAATCATATCATTTGGCGTGAGAGTAATGCCACTAACGTATTGGAAGGCTATTCTGCCGATTTACATAAAAATGTTGTTGCCAACAATAAAGTTTACTTAAAGGTAAATTTTGATCGTTTATCTATTCAAGTTTATTACCCTTTGAACTCAAATTATCGCTATAGCTATTCAAATTCTGTTGAGCTTATTTATGTTGAGTATGATATCGCGAATACGTTATCCGAAGCGGTAGATAGTCTTTTAAAGCGTTTTATAGAGATTTGGGGAGTAGGAGCTTTTTTGCTGCTACTCTTCTGTACCATGTTGCATTACTTATTTATACGGCCATTAATCCAATTAAGTCGAGCTGCTAAAAACCTTGATTCGCCGGATTTTAATACCGATATTTTGTGCCTGACAACTGAACTCGTTGATTTGCGAGATTATCTTAATCAAGTTAATGGGCGACTATTTCGCAGTAAAAAACGTCTGAATGATGCTGAGCAGCGGTGGTTATTTGCTGTTGAGGGGGCACGTAATGGGATTTGGGATTGGTGTATTGCAACTGGTGATGTGTTTGTTTCTGATAGGTGGAAAGATATTTTAGGCTATCAACCCTATGAGCTCGATAATGATTATTCTGTTTGGGAGTCACGCTTACATCCAGATGATAAAGCGCAAGTATTGAATAATTTACAAAATTATATCAACAATCAGAATGAATATTATGAAAGTGTACATCGATTGCGTCATAAGAATGGGCGTTATATTTGGATTTTAGATCGTGGAAAAATAGTGGAATGGGATGAATCTGGCCGACCTTTACGCATTATTGGCACGATAACCGATGTTTCTGGAGATGTTAAAAATCAAAACATTTCAAATGATAAGCAAGGGCATAACGGGCTCACAGATCTCATTAATCGTGAGGTACTTGCTGATGAATTATACGACTTGCAAGTCCTTAGCCGTAAAACGGGTCAATTTTCCGCACTCTTAATGATCAACCTCGATAATTTTAAGTTAATCAACGATGCGTTAGGCCGTCAACTAGGCGACCGATTATTAATGCAAATAGCCGCCAGACTTTCTGGTACCTTTTCTAGTGCTGGGTTGGTTGCAAGATTAGGCGCGGATGAGTTTGTTATTTTAGCAAAGAATTTTGGTAGCGAAATTGACCAAGCAAATAAACGAGCATTAGCACTGGCTAGTGAGGTAAGGCAATTAATTGGTCGTGGTTTTACAATCTCTGAACAGAATTTATCAATTTCAGTCAGAATTGGTTTAGTTGTTTTTGATGGTATCGAATCGTTAGAGCCTAAGGTATTACTCGCTCGCGCAGATGGCGCCTTAGAGCAAGCGAAAGACAGCCGGTCTAATGGTTGTGCTATTTATCAGCCACAATTAGATCAGAATCAAATACAACCTTTTAAACTGCAAAATGAGTTAAAACAAGCATTAGACAATCAACAAATGTCGCTGGCATATCAACCCGTTGTCGATAAGTCAGGAAAGCTTATTAGTGTTGAAGTGTTATTGCGTTGGTATCATCCGCAGTATGGATACATTAGTCCTCGCAAGTTTATTGCTTCAGCTGAATTGTCTGATTTTATTTTTGAATTAGAACTATGGGCTATAGATCAAGTTTGCGCGTTAATTCAAAACCTTCAAGATGAAAATGCAATCGTCCCGCTCATGTCATTAAATATATCTTCGCGGCATTTTCATCAAGAACATTTTGCCAATGTAATTATGAACAGGATAAATACTGCGCAAATACTACCTAAGTTATTTCAGTTTGAACTATCTGAAGATGTATTTACTGTAAACGCTAAAGCCGCTAGAAACAAAATTTCTGAATTACAACAATTCGGTATCAATGTTGCCATGGATAACTTTGGTGGAGGATCTTGTGCTGTGCATCTACTTCAAGGTATTAATTTTTCTCAAGTTAAGTTAGATGCTGTCTATTTAGAAGAAATAGAATTTAATCCAGAAGTCTTTAATATTGTGAGTGCAGTTGTCGAGTTCGCCACCAAATTAAATTTTCCAGTTGTCGCTAAACAGGTTGAAAATAAGCAACAGCTTAATTTATTGACGCATGCTAAATGCACATGGTTCCAAGGCTATATTATTAGTCGTCCTTTAGATAAAGCTGATATTGTGCAATTAATTAAGACACAGCTATCTTTGAGTGTTGTGCCATAAAGTCGATTGTATATGACAATGCTTTATTTCGAATACTGTCGACCTCGAAAAACACTTCATGATAAGCCCCCTCAATGACGACTTTATGGCAATGAGTGCTAAGTGCTGTGTCTTGCGCTTTATTACACACGATATTGTCCTTTTCGGCCTGTAATATAAGTATCGGTGTTTGACAGTGTTTAGCGTAATTGATGCTCCTTTGTGCAGCGCTCATGGCTTCAATTAACCAATGGTTAGTCGGCGATCCGAGTTTGACCTCTGGTGTTTGTTCATATATGTCTCGATATTGCTGATAACGATTTTTACTATGGGTGAAAGGGTTACGTTTGAAGTTCTCTGGTCGATAATCCGTTCCACCGAGAATGTAGGTGCTGTGCACTTTGCCTCCATCAGATCGATTTACATCGAGTTTTTGGGCTAACCAACGAATAACAGGTTTTGCTACTGGAAGTTTAATACCGAACATTGGTGCTGAAAAAACCGCTGCAGTAAATGTATTGGGATATTGATTGAGGTAGTCGACGGCAATAGCGCCTCCCATTGAATGAGCAACTAGAAATAATTCATCATGTTGCTGTCGTTGCACTATTTGATGAATAAACTGAGTGAAATCGGCAGTATAATCACTAAACTTATCAACATATCCTTGGTGGGCATTGTGTGTGAGCCGGTCTGATAACCCTTGTCCCCGATGATCTAAAGCGTAAACGCTAAATCCTTGTTGATATAAATCAAACATCAATTCTTGATATTTTATATAAGATTCTACTCTGCCATTGCTGATCACTATTGCTCGCTGACTATTAGAATGTTGGATCATCGCATAAGCAATATTTATACCGTCATCAGTACAGAAACTCGATTGGTGTACTTGTTGCCAAAAGTGTTGTTGGTCATTAGTATCGAGCTTTAACTCAGATGAAAATTTCATGTAATGCATAGTTATTAAGCCAGCTTGTTTATATCTAAAGTAAGGTAAATTTGACGTATTTGTCTATCTGATTATCCGGTATTTGCTTGTTTTATTGTCGCCTTTTGGCGAGCAATAAACTCATCAATCATTTGTTCTAGCACTGACATTGGAATAGAACCATTTTCTAAAATGGCATCATGAAACTTCCGAATATCAAATTTTTTTCCTAATGTCTTTTCAGCCTTTGCACGCAACCGTTTTATGGTTAATTCACCAATTTTGTATGACAACGCTTGCCCTGGCCAAGAAATATAGCGATCTATTTCAGTGGTAACGTTGTGCATTGAGAGTGCAGTATTGCTGGCCATAAAATCTATCGCTTGTTGGCGGCTCCAGCCTTTAGCATGCATGCCAGTGTCGACGACTAGACGTGCCGCACGCCACATTTCATATGTTAATCGACCAAAGTTACTGTATGGGTCTTGATAAAAACCGGCTTCTAACCCTAAATATTCTGAGTATAAACCCCAACCTTCACCAAATGCTGAGATATAACTGTAACGTCTAAAATTAGGTAAGTCAGTGAGTTCTTTATTGAGTGATATCTGTAAATGGTGCCCTGGCACTGCTTCATGTAGGGTTAGTGCTTCAAGTTCGTAGAGAGGTCGCTTATCTAGGGCGTAGGTATTAACCCAATAATAGCCTGGCTCATCGTCTCGGTTGGAACCCGAGTAGCGCCCTGTGGTGTATTTAGGCGCAATCTCTGCTGGAACAGGTGCAATACCATAAGGAGTTCGTGGTAATTTACCGAAATACTTAGGTAAAATGGCATCTGCTTTTTTAGCAATAAATGCTGCTTCTTTAAGTAACTCATCTGCTGTTTTAGGGTAAAACTGTGGATCTGTGCGTAAAAACATTAAAAAATCAGCAAAACTGCCTTTAAAGCCAACATCCTTAATCACCTGCTGCATTTCTGCTCTTATACGAGCGACTTCTTGTAATCCAAGCTGATGGACTTGTTCTGCTGTCATTGGCAGCGTGGTGTAATATTCAACCCTGTTTTGGTAAAACGTAGAGCCATCTGGTAAAGCCGATGCCGCGATGTCTATTCGTGCATTGGGAATATATTCCTGAGTCATGAAATCATAAAACTGTTGGTACAGGGGAAGCACGATTTGTTCTACGGTTTTTTTACCTTGCAGGGTCAGCGTATTTTTTTCTGCTGCGCTAAAATGATCAGGATAATGGGTAAATGGAGTAAAGTAGCCGCTGCTCTCAACCGGAACAATAAACGCGCTAATACTGTCTTCAAAACCATTTAGAGTGATTTTTGCAGGGGTAATGCGGCTAGTTAAGCCTTGTTTGAGCCAATATGTTTGTTGGCTGAAATAGCGTGGTAATTGCTCAAGTTTAGCTAAATAGTGCTGATAATCTTCCATACTATTGAAACGACCTTTAGCAATAGATGCGATATAAGCATGAAAACCACTTTCAGCTGTTATAGGTAAATAGTGGTCATGAAACCGATACATGTCGACTTCATTTTGTAGCTGGTCTTGTAAAATCTTAGCATTGATGACATCGGACTTTGATAAGCGATTTTTATCAAGCAGTTTAAGTTTATTGAGAATGTTAAGAGTCTGTTTATTTTTTTCTTCTAAGGTTTCCGATGATAAGTCATCTAGTTTTCCGGTTGCAGAAACATCACCTAAACTGGCTGCTAGCTCTGGTGAGAAAGCTAAATTAATGGCCCAACTTTGGTCGATAATAGCTTGTAAATCGGCATTTATTTGCACTTGTAGAGATGTGGTTGGATTATCCATGCTTTTGGTGGCCGCATTAATATGGCAACCAGCCAAACTTAACGTTATCAGTGCAGATAAAATCAGCAAGCGCATTGAAGGTCCTTTGTGGTTAAATCAGTTTTAAGCAATAGAGTATGCCCGATTTAAGCATAAAAAACACACCACAAATTGCAGTTTAATTTAGAGGGATTGATTCCAAAATAAAACATTGCTTACTAGAATTAGTATAATACATGGTAAACTGTGATGGTTCTCTGACCGACAAAACCAAACTAATGGCAGGGTAAGTTTATAGGGGTTAATTATGATAGATAAAACCATTCCGTTGGTTGATTTACATCGACATTTAGACGGTAATGTTAATGTAAAAACCATTTGGGAATTAGGCCACCAACACGGTATTAAGTTACCCGCCAATTCATTAGAAGAGCTTGCGCCGTTTGTACAAATCCAAGGTAAAGAAAACAATCTAATCGATTTTTTGAAGAAATTGGATTGGATGGTTGCTGTACTCGCTGACTTAGACGCAGTAAAGCGTGTTGCTTATGAAAACGTTGCAGATGCCGCATCGCAAGGGCTGGATTATGCTGAGTTACGTTTCAGTCCTTATTACATGGCAATGAATCATAATTTACCGATAGAAGGGGTTGTCGAAGCCGTTATCGATGGTGTGCGTGCCGGTGTGAAAGAGCATGATATTAAAATTAACCTTATTGGTATTATGTCGCGTTCATTTGGACAAGAGAAATGTCGTTTAGAGTTAGAAGGCATACTTGCCCACCGAGACAGCATTGTTGCCATGGACTTAGCGGGTGACGAGCTTGGTTTCCCTGGCGACTTGTTTACGGAACACTTTAAACGTGTTCGCGACGCGGGGTTACAGATAACAGCCCATGCTGGCGAGGCTGCAGGTGCAGAAAGTATGTGGCAAGCCATTAACGTGCTCGGAGCAACGCGTATTGGCCATGGCGTTAACGCAATTCACGATCCAAAGTTGATGGAATACTTAGCTAAGCACCGTATTGGTATTGAGTCATGCCCAACCAGTAATCTACATACTTCAACGGTTAAAGATTACGGTGTACATCCATTACGCAAGTTTATTGATGCTGGAGTGTTAATTGGGTTAAATACCGATGATCCAGGTGTGAGTGCGATTGATATTGCCCATGAGTATCGCGTTGTTAAATCTGAAATGGGATTAAGCGATGAAACGTTAGCACTATTACAACGTAATGGTGTTGAAATGGCATTTCTATCTGACAGCGATCGTAAAGCGTTATACGCAAAAAAAGTATTGTAAATTGGGTAACGAAAACATAAAAAAATCGCCTGCAAATGCTGGCGATTTTTTATTATAGCGTACTCATCAACAAGTAGATTAAATCACTCTTGAAAACTGTTGTTGACGCGCCTTTTGACGATAATAAACATCAAAGCACATACAAATATTACGTATCAGTAGCCGACCGGTCGGGCTTACTGTGAGTTTTCTCTCTGTAATATCGACAAGCCTATCATTGATAAAGGTTTGTAGTAATTTAAGATCTTCGATGAAATATTCTTCAAAGTTAATGGAAAACTTTTGTTCAATGGTGGCCATATCTAAATCGAAATGGCAGATAATTTGCTTGATTACCGCGCGACGAATTTCATCATCTCTGTTTAAACTGCAACCTTTCCACAGTGCATGACCATTAGCATCAATCGACTCGTAATATGGACGAATATCTTTTTGATTTTGCGCATAACAGTCGCCAATTTGGCTTATAGATGAGACGCCTAAACCTAATAAATCACATTCTTCTTGAGTGGTATAACCTTGGAAGTTACGATGTAATTTACCGGCATTTTGTAGCTTAGCCAGCTCATCATTTGGTTTGGCAAAATGGTCCATACCAATAAATTGATAACCCGCCCCAGTTAATGATTCAATGGTTTGATGCAACATATCAAGTTTTTGTTGTGGTGATGGCATATCAGCGTCTTTAATTTTACGCTGCGCTGCAAAACGAGATGGCAAGTGAGCGTAGTTAAACACAGATAAACGATCGGGTGACAATTCGATAATGCGAGCGATAGTTTTTGCAAATGTTTCTGGTGTTTGTAGCGGTAAACCATAAATTAAATCAACGTTAGTCGATACAAAACCTAATGCTTTTGCTCTGGCGATTAAATCGAAAATAAATTGTTCATCTTGCTCACGGTTGACAGCAATTTGGACTTCTTTATTAAAATCTTGCACACCAATAGACACACGGTTGAAACCGGCTTCTTTTAATGTATCTAACATACTCAGTTCAATTTCGCGTGGGTCAACTTCAATTGAGTATTCACCCACGTCTGCAAAATTAAAATGCTCTTTAATTAATGCTGTGAGTTTTAAAATTTGTTCTGGGTTTAAAAATGTCGGTGTACCACCACCCCAATGCATTTGAGTTACGGTGTAGTTTTTAAATAAAGGTGCTCGCTTAACAATTTCAGCGGCTAAATACTCAATATATTGGTCGGCTTTATGGGCATGGCGAGTAATAATTTTATTACAGCCGCAGTAGTAACAAAGCTTGGCACAAAAAGGAATATGTACATACAGCGATAATTTGTCGGTTTTGCTGTTTTTAATCGATGTGAGTAAATCTTGCTCAGTAAAGGCATCATCGAATTCTAATGCGGTCGGGTAAGAAGTATAACGGGGACCGCTGTAATTGTATTTTTCGATCATCGACTGATCCCAACTAATCTGAGTGGGCTGCTTCAAGGCGTGTCCTCCGGGAGTAAATTAGCAACAGGCGAAGTATGCAATGTTCGTGATGAAATTAACTTGATCTAGGTTGTAAAAATGAATGTTGCTTAGCGGAATAAGTGCACTTTAGCTGTGTCTTATGTGTGGCATTACGGTTAATGAGTGGTAGATCACAGTTCGCTATGGTAGATGTGAGAGGTCAAAACATGTTTGTTGTCTTCGCCTAACTTAATTATTTGAGCGTTGAGCATTCAAGCTGAATATAGCAACTGAGTGTGGTTAAAAATGGTTTTATTAATCGTTACTTCAGGTAAATATTAACTTCAATGAATAGGCTCTAGTTGATACTAAAAAGCTGCGAACCTAGATTACGTGCTTTGCCGTCATACCTTACTTCAGTAAATTGAACATTGCCATTACGATGTTTCAATACAATGCTAGTGGAGCGAGTGCCATACTCTTGATGTTGGATAAAAATAGAGGATAAAAGTCGTTCCCATTCTAGGCCTATGCCTGTTTGAGGCAAATCATGATCTTTGGGTTGAGAAGTATCGCGCATGATATCGAGTAATTGATCTATGCAAGGCGATTGCATTTGCTGTATGTAGTGTTGTAGCTGTTGCTGGCCTTTTGCCATTTTAGGCCATATATCATCTAAGGCCCCATTGCTCACTGCGTGAAATCCAGGTTTAAGTGAAGTGGTCGTTAATGTTTTACTGTTAAAGCAGTGAAGTTCATTATGCTGTTCAAAGACTAAATTAAACGGATTGTAATTAACCGAATGTTTTATTAACCACTGGCTATTGATGTGGTGTTTTGTTAATGCTTCGACCACTAATTCACCACGACTACGAACACCATCTTGCTGTGTCATTGAACGAATATTGGTTAACCCTGCAAATTGGCCTAACTCATTAACTCCCAACCAAGTGCCGCCAGCTTGCTTGTCTTGCCCGGCATAAATGGCTGGTGTTGTTGCCCAACGATAGGCGGGTTCTGTAGCCCTGTGATGAAATTCATCGCGATTAGCACACACTATTAAGGGATAATCTGGATGTGATTCAACGGCTATAAATAAAATACACATAGCTCCTCCTTAATGTTTCAGCACCATATCATAACCTAATACATGGGTGCCGATTAATGATGATGTTTATGTACAGCATCATCACGGTGTGTAACCTTTGGATCTGGGTGATGACTTTTATCATGGCTATGGGCATGTGGTGCAGGCTTTAAGTTAACCATTAAGCGGCTTAAAAATTTCCTCGGGCCAAGACGTAACAAACTGGCACCAAATAATAAGGTTATCACCACCAAACCAAGGATATTAACAGGCTCAGGCAGTTGCAATGTTAATGCTGAACTCAGAGTGAGTTGATCTGCCACCATTAAACCCATAAGCAAAATACCACCAAACATCAGACCTTGTTTCCAGTTCATTAACTTCAATTGGCCAATACTAAGCACAGGTGCTGCCAATAAAGTAAAAGCTACAGCGATTTGGCTCCAACCACTGTAAGCCAAAGCAAGGGCTAAAATTACTGAACCTAAATTACAAAAACGCATTGGCAAAAAGACCAATAGTAAGATAAAAACTTGTAATGCTGGATTTTCTAGTGGAACGGATGGATGACCGATCAGGTTTGCTAATACTAAGCTAAGAATAATCCAAGGCGCGCTACGATCGACTAATTGGTTAAAACCAAAACGCCATGGTGATTCTGATATTGTTGGCTGCGGGTCAGTTAGATTAACTTGAGTGAACGTCATTAATCCTCCAATGGCCAATAAACCTAGCGCTTGATAAAGTGCAAACCAAGGCCCTAACAATAATAAAGTAATTAATAATGCTTCTGGTCCAGCTAAGCGCTGTAACCATCGCATTCCTAAAGCCGGATGAGATGGACGTATCCCAAAAGCGAAGCGGGCTGTGGCAATAAAGTAACTGCCTAATAGGATTGGTGAAATAGTGAGTAGCCAACTGATAAATTGATCTGAACCGTGATCTTGATGAACATGTTCATGACCACCTGTATCCATAAGTAACAATAAGGCTAACAACCCTAAGCCTAAGAGACTGCCTATACCCGCTTGGTATTGATACTGGCCTTGTTTGTCTTCTTGTTGGTGGCCATGGGGCTGATGCAGCACAACATGTAAAATTGAGCCAGTAACAAAGGCTTGTAAATAAACGGTATTTTCGAGACTTAACTGGGTTAACAGGTGTTCACCAGCAAAGTAGCCCACACTGGTTAATACCATCATTGCCGCTAAAACGATACTCGCCCATCGGGTGCCAACTTGTGGCTTAAGTAACCACCAAATGGCCACTCCAACGGGTAAACGATGCATAATCACACCCAAAGCGAGAAGAGTAGAATTGCCATCTTGTTGCGCTAAAATCATAGCGCCACCATCAGTAATGGTGTGTAACAATAATCCGCTAATGCCTAATGTAAGGGTGATATTGTGGGTTATTTCTGAGTATCGATGAAACAGTTTTTCACTGGCAGTAGGCCCCCAAACACCGAGCAAAACAAACAAAAGCGTGATGAATCCACCATGCTCCAGAAGTTCTGGCAAAATATGAATGAGCACTAATCCGCCAAGAGAGACGAAAATAAATCCATCTAAGCCTTTTTGCAGTCCGCTGCCAGATGAGAAGAAGCGGTAAAAAAGTGGCCCAAATAGTAATGCAATACAACTCGCGATTAGATAGAGCATGATATCCAGAAAATAAATCGAAAAAAACAACGCAGTATAGCATTGTAAACTTGTATTGTAGCGTGTGAACATCTCAAGCTGAAAAATTTACCTACAGCGTAAGATGTAAATTATAACCTAGTTGTTGAAACTAAGACCCAAAAAGTTTTTGCGTGTATCTGTTTGGTCATGGCTGCAGACTGCTTATGATGTGAACTGGTTTATCATTATTGATGATTTCTTTTCTATAGCCATGAATAAATGGGCTTTTTACATCGCTTATTTTGTTACCTATGGTATACAATGTAGACCCTCTTTTGTTAATTAAAGATTGTTGTCCATGGATATTTTTTCTGCTGCTGTCATGTTGTTCTTGATTATGGATCCACTCGGTAATTTACCCATATTTGCGTCCATATTGCGTCATATTGATCCTAAAAAGCGCCGTAAAGTACTTATCCGTGAGTTGTTATTTGCACTGGTTATTATGTTGTCATTTCTGTATACCGGTGAAGCCATTCTTAATTTTCTAAATTTACGTTCTGAGTCCGTCAGTATTGCCGGTGGGATTATTCTGTTCTTAATTGCGATTAAGATGATCTTCCCTTCGCCAGGTGGCGTTGCGGGATTGGCTGCTGGTGAAGAACCATTTATTGTACCGATGGCTATTCCATTGATGGCTGGTCCGTCCATTTTAGCGGCGTTGATATTACTGGCGCACACTGATAATAACCGTATGGTTGATTGGACTATTGCTTTGGTGTCTGCCTGGGCGCTTAGCGCATTTATTCTAATGTTTTATAAACTGTTTACACGCATACTCGGTGAAAAAGGCCTAACGGCTGTAGAGCGATTGATGGGAATGGTGCTGGTGATGATATCGGTACAAATGTTATTAGATGGTATATCAAATTACCTCAATACCCCCGCAAGTTAAGTTGAGGCTAGCATATATTATTTCAGTATCAACCTCTGATTAAATGACTTCCTTTGTCTTAGCTATGAAATGAAGCTTACAGCCTCATAATGGCCGTTTGAGTGTAAGAGGTTTCATTTTTAAAAAGTAAATGTTAATCAAACAATGCTTTGTCTCACAATCCATAAACTTGCTATTGGCTTGCTATTGCATTGCGAATCGAGTTGGCGAATTTTGTTATATGGGCGTATTCATATCGTTTCCGACTTGAATAGACGTTAAATAATATTCAATATTATCCATTTTTTAGGCACACACTTTTACATTAAACGATGGTTAAAGTAATTGTAACTGTGCAGTTACTACTGCTAATGTTATGTAATTATTGTTCGGGGCACATTATGAAATACTTTCTCGTTATATTGGGGCTGACTTTTCTTATCTTACAAGGTTGTCAATATCAATCGGCGGAACCAATAAACCAACAACCAGTCATAGTCACTAAGCCAATAATTAAAGATTGTGGTCCAAGTGCGATGCCGCCTTTACGTGATCGCACTAAATTGATTGAAAATCTGCGGGCAAAAGGGGTCATCACCGCGGATATGGATCAAGCACAAATAGATGAAATTGTCGCTGATTACATAACTAAACGCCAAAAAGCATTTGAAAAGTGCCATAAGCCAACACCAAATACAGGTAAGTCGTAATGAGTAAGTTAACTAAATATCGTGGGTTAGGCGTTGCAAGCTTATTACTTACATGTAGCGGTATGACCGTTCTTGCTGCTCCGCAAGTTGGTACACCAGCCGATGGTGGTTTGATTAATGAGCAACAAGTATTGTATTGGCTCATTAAGCGCGGCGATGTTGCGAGTGATGCGAGTGATGAAATAAAACAAGCTGCAGTCGATGCTTTTGTTAGGCGTGGCCGCAATGCAACTTTTAAACCTGCAGTAATAGAAGTGAAAGCAGAAGCGTTACGAATTAAAAAGGCACAGCAAAAAAGTGTTAAAAGCGCTCAATCTATTGCAGCAATCAATAACTTGGCAGATCAAGATATAACCAAAAAGGTCAACGTGTTAGCTGTGCTGGTGGATTTTCCAGACTTACCTCACGATGCCAATCAGCTGCAGTTTGGCGATACGCAAATGTATTACAACAGCTATCCAGCGTCTCACTATCAACAACTGTTATTTTCAGAAACTGGTTTTACTGGTCCAAGTAATCAAAACCTACAATCGGCTTACCAATACTATCAAGCTGTGTCTGGCAATAGTTTCTATTTTACTGGCGAGGTTCAAGATTGGGTTACCGCAGACAAAAATGCTGCTTATTACGGCGGAAATAATGCTGACGATGATGACAGTGCGGTTCCGGAGTTGGTGAAGGAAGCCGTTATCAAGGCTATTGCTGGCATGTCTGACGATGATTTAGACAAATTTGACATTGAAGACCCCTACGATTTAGATAGTGACGGTGATTATGATGAACCCGATGGTATTATTGACCATGTGATGTTGTTCCATTCTAGTATTGGTGAAGAAGCTGGTGGTGGCGTATTGGGGGATGATGCTATTTGGTCACATCGATATTATGTTGACTCAGGTACCAATGGTTATGTTATTCCAGGGCGCGGCGGGCTTAAGATATTTGGCTATACAGTACAGCCTATCGATTCTGCCACTGGTGTGTGTACTCATGAGTTCGGCCATGATTTAGGCTTACCTGATGAATATGACACAACCAATAAAGGCGATGGTTCTCCAGTAGGCTCTTGGTCGTTGATGTCTGGTGGAAGTTGGACTGGTAGTATTGCTGGTGCTCAACCAAGTGGATTTAGCCCATATGCAAAATCTTTCTTACAGCAAAAATACAAGGGTAAGTGGGTTAATGAGCAGCATATATCACTGGCCAATTTAATCAATAGCGGTACTGTTGTACAGCTTAATCATGCTGCTAATACCGATGCCGTAAACCAAATATCTATTGCGCTTCCTCCAGAGGGTATTGCATTTAAAGCGCCATTAACTGGCCAATATCAGTATTATTCTGGTCAAGGCAATATGATCAATAATGCCATGTCATTTGATGTGACATTACCATTAAATACGCCATTAGCATTATCATTTCAGGCTCATTGGGATATTGAGGAGGATTTTGATTATGTGCAGGTGTTGGTTGATAGCGTTGCGATAGAAGGAAATTACACACGTAATACAAATTCAATTTATCCTACGGTAAAGCATTCGATTAGCGGTAAGTCGAGCGACATTAATACCGCATATGGGACCGATGCTTGGGTGGACCTCAATTTTGATTTGAGTGCATATGCTGGTCGTGATGTGCAAATCAGTGTGGTTTATAAAACCGATGAAGCGGTAGGTGAATATGGGATGGCGATTGATGATATTCAATTGACTAACCAAGGCTCGGCATTTTATATCGATGGAGCAGAAAGTCCCGACGTTGCAAGGTTATCTGGATTTAGTCGGATTGATGATAGCCTTCCTGGTAAAGCTAGACGCTATATTGTGCAATTACGCAGTCATCAAGGTGTCGATGCAGGCTTAGTTTATGACAAATACGAGCCCGGTGTATTGTTATGGTTAGAAAACTTTTCTCAATATGACAACAATGTATCAGAACACCCAGGTAAAGGCTTAATCGGAGTGGTCGATGCAGACCAAAATTTGATTGGCAGTCAATCAACTGCTGTACAAATTCGCGATGCAGCATTTAGTTTATTTACACAAAGCACATACAGTGGTGACAACCACTTAGCTGCCGAGCCACTATTTGATGACAACCGCGATTACAGTGCGCCGCTAAAACCACAAGCAGGGATGATATTGCCTGAGTTAGGCCTAACCATGCAAGTAACAGAGCAAGCAACTGACAGTAGCATTGCAACCGTTGAATTTGCTTTATCTGACAGCAGCGTGCCACCACCAGTTACACTTGTAGCCGACATTAATGCACAAGCAACCGGGGCTGATGTCAATTTTAATGTGGTCGTGAGTGGTGGCACTGATTATACTTATACATGGTCGTTTGGTGTTAACAATGCTACCAGTACAGATACCGCCCCTAGCTATACTTATTCGGCATCCGGTGATTATAACGTCAGTGTTATTGTTACAGATGGCGCGGGTAATACTGTTACTGCAACCGAAATCGTTCGAGTGGTTATTCAACCTGCGGCGGCATTTACTTTCTCTCGAACCGACCTTAGCGTTGCGCTGACAAACACGTCTAGCCAAGGTTTTGGTAATTTAACTTATCAGTGGGCTTTTGGTGATAACAATACGAGTACAGCGCAAAATCCCAGTCATACTTATGCCACAGCGGGTACTTATACTATTACCTTAGTTACCACAGATTCTTTGGGTAATGAGTCTACAACCAGCCAAGCAATAACTGTTTCTGCGCCAACAGTGGATACACCCGTCACAACAAGTAGTGATAGCGGTGGAGGAAGTTTAGGTTGGTTAAGTGTGATGATGCTTGGTCTAATCGGTTACTGTCGCAAGCGGATTTAATACTGATGTGAAATCAAAAAACGCCCAGTGATGGGTAATGCCGATCAGTTAAGCGGTAATGCTATAAAATCTGAACAGATCGGTTGACCGATCTTTTCAGTCTGCGAAAATCCGATAATCTTTATTATCGGATTTTTTTATGGAACTCTCTGAAGCCCTTG
>NZ_JBSQBN010000103.1:0-16393 GCF_053850585.1 Shewanella sp. A22 | reverse complement strand
AAGGGCTTCAGAGAGTTCCATAAAAAAATCCGATAATAAAGATTATCGGATTTTCGCAGACTGAAAAGATCGGTCAACCGATCTGTTCAGTTTTTATAGCATTACCGCTTAACTGATCGGCATTAAGCATTAGCTCCTTTTTTAATGATGGTATACCCTTAAACAAGCTTAGCCATTGATTTTATATCGACCATGCCGTCTTACTTTTAAATCAGCCAAACGTTTGTGTGTACTAAACAATGGGTAAGTAAACGGTCCTAATATGCAACCTATACATCCCCACCGCCTTACTGCTAATCCATGTCTATAAGCAGCAAAAGCAGATATTAACCCACTCGCTATACTCGATAAAACG
The DNA here is from genome assembly GCF_053850585.1 of Shewanella sp. A22. Classification (NCBI taxonomy): domain Bacteria; kingdom Pseudomonadati; phylum Pseudomonadota; class Gammaproteobacteria; order Alteromonadales; family Shewanellaceae; genus Shewanella; species Shewanella sp. A22. Next base: position 16,038 of record NZ_JBSQBN010000103.1, on the reverse strand, counting down.
AGCATAAATAACCAACTTAACGGCATTATTACTAAACCTCAATTACTAGATTAATCAAATCACTACGGTAACAATACCACTATAGTTAGGTGCATAAACCATGATGTTAACGCGGCATCGTTAGTGCTATCAGCCAAAATCACCTAACTTAAATGATACTTTTTATAATAAGCAGTCAGCTTCGCCGTTCAAAAAACAGGCAGCATTATGCCTTAGTTAATAAAAAAAGCGGCAACTTATTGCCGCTTTTTTATACAATGACAGCCAAGCAGTCAACTGCGAGCTACGACGTTTTTACTTTTTATAAAATAAGCTGCCATCGCTAGCCATATTGACTAACGTATCACACGGTGCAAAACGATCACCGTAAAGTGATTGGTAACGATTCAGCGTGGTCACTAAATTGGCAACACCTAATGTGTCAATATAACGGAATGGCCCCCCCAAGAAAGGCGGAAAGCCGATGCCAAATATCGCCCCAATATCACCGTCCCTTGCAGAAGCAATAATACCTTCTTCCAGACAACGCACAGCTTCATTTAACATTTGAATGGTACAGCGCTCAGCCACTTCTTTCGTTTCTTTATCTGAGGCGATGACAATATCAAGCACTTTATAGACTGACTCATCAACTAATTTGGCCTTTTTGGCTTTTGCACCATATTGATAGAAACCTTTACCATTTTTACGACCTTTACGGTCATCGGCTAATAACTTGTCAAACGCAGCGGGAGCTTTAAAACGGTCACCCAGTTCTTTTTCTAAAATAGGTGAAATTTTAGCACCTACGTCAATACCCACTTCATCGAGTAAAGTCATTGGGCCAACAGGGAAACCAAACCTTACTAATGCACGATCTAAATGTTCAACTCGTTGACCTTCAAGTAATAATTGCGCAGCTTCATTCATGTACAAAGCTAAAATACGGTTCACATAAAACCCTGCACCGTCTTGTACAACAATAGGCGTTTTTCCTTGCTTACGGGCAAAAGCTACAGTGGTCGCAATCGTCTCTGGTGATGTCGTTTTATGGGCAATAACTTCTACCAACGGCATTTTTTCTACAGGAGAGAAGTAATGTAAACCAATCACATTTTCAGGACGGCTTGCGGCTGCAGCAATTTGACCAATTGGCAGAGATGAAGTATTTGACGCAAAAATGGTGTTTTCACCACACTCACGCTCAACGTCTTTTACCATTTGGTGTTTCAATGCTAAATCTTCAAATACGGCCTCAACAACAATATCTGCATCCTTAATTCCATTATATTCGGTGGTGGTTGTCATTAACGACATTATATTGTCGCGAACTGCAGTCGTCATATGACGACGCTTAACCCCCTTGTCTAATAGCTTATAAGCATAAGCTAAGGCATTACTCAAACCTTGTTCAGATATATCTTTCACACGAACAGGTATCTTAGCCTTAGTGGTTGTCACAGACGCAATGCCGCCCCCCATCAAACCGCCACCTAGCACCATGACTTTTTTGATTTCACGAGGTTCAGCGCCTTCTGCACCGGTCTCTTTTTTCATTTCAGTCGTGGCAAAGAACAAGCTTCTTAATGCAGCAGATTCTTTAGACATCACCAAATTGGCAAAATGGGTGGCTTCAACCTCTAAGCCTTTCACCATGCCTTTATTCATGCCTTGACGCACACAATCGATAATCTTAGCTGGAGCAGGATAATTACCTTGAGTTTTCTTTTGAACTTGCTTACGAGCTTGGTCGAAAACGATGTCTCGGGTAAATGACGTTGATTCTAATAATTGATTAATTTTAGATTTTGCTACTGGTTTAGCCGCTTTCTTGCCTTTCTTTGCTAACTCAATCGCAGTTTCAAGCAAAATAGAGTTAGGTACAACATCATTCACCAGGCCCATTTTTAACGCTTGTTTAGGGCGAATTTGTTTACCCGTTAGCATCATATCAAGAGCGGTAGTAATACCAACCAAACGGGGTAAACGTTGAGTACCGCCTGTACCAGGTAACAGGCCCAATTGTACTTCAGGTAAACCTAGCATGGTTTTTTTATCATCACTGCATATACGTAAATGGCATGCAAGGGCTAACTCTAAACCACCGCCTAAACAAGCACCATTGATTGCCGCAACTACAGGAATGGATAATCCTTCCAGCTCAGAAAATAATACATGTCCTTGTTGTGACAATGCCTTCGCATCGGCTTCACTCTTACACGCCGCAAGCATGCTAATGTCAGCTCCCGCCACAAACGAATCAGCCTTACCAGAAATAACCACCAAACCGGTAATACTTGGGTCAGCTTTTACTTCAGCTAAAATCTCTGTGATTTCAGGGCCAAATTCTGCTCTTAGTGTGTTCATGGTTTCACCAGGAACATCCATGGTTAAAATCGCGATACCATCATCACGACGAGCTAAATTAAATGTTTTTTCCATGCTCATTACTCCACCTCTAAAATCATTGCTACGCCTAAACCACCCGCTGCACAAGCCGTTGCTAAACCAGTACCACCACCGCGTCGTTTAAGCTCACGGCATACTTGGGTTATCAAACGTGTACCAGTAGCCGCAAACGGATGACCATAAGCTAATGAGCCACCTAGTACATTAAACTTACTCATGTCGATTTCACCAATTGCACGGTTACGACCTAATTTTTCTTCTGCAAACTTTTTAGAACCAAACATCTGCATATTCGCTAATGTTTGTGCAGCAAATGCTTCGTGCATTTCTATCAGCGTTAAATCTTCTAATTCCATACCAGCACGTTTTAATGCTAATGGTGTGGCATACGAAGGCCCCATCAACATATCCTGCCAAACATCAATGGCAGTAAATGCATAACTTTTTATGTAACCCATAGGCTTATAACCTAAAGCCTTGGCTCGTCCTTCGCTCATTAAAATAACTGCAGAGGCACCATCAGTTAACGGGGTGCTATTGGCCGCAGTTACAGTGCCATGCTTGCGGTCAAACGCTGGACGCAATTTAGCGTAAGACTCTAATACAGAGTTCTCACGAATATTATTATCGCGATCAATAAAATGTTTATACGGAGGAACATGAGCTGTCATGACTTCATCATGAAGGTAGCCAGCATTCCAAGTTTCTGTTGCTAAAGTATGTGAACGGTGCGCTAATGCATCTTGATCTGCACGGCTAATATTGTATGTCTTAGCCATTTGTTCGGCGGTTTGTCCCATAGACAAACCCGTTGAATACTCAGCAACCGCTGGCGGTACAGGTAAAAGATCTTTCAAACCTAAACGACGAGCAATAGCGAATTTTTGCTTAAACGTCCGTGCTTTATTCAAATCAACTAAGGCATGAGCAAGCTTTCTCGATACTCCAATCGGTAACACTGAAGAAGAATCTGCACCACCCGCTAAGCCAACCTCAATATTGCCAGTCATAATTGACTCAGCCACATTAACAGTAGACTGAAAGCTAGTAGCACATGCTCGTGTAACAGAATAAGCATCTGTTGTAACCTTCATCCCGGTTCCGAGCACAATTTCACGAGCAATATTGGGTGCAGCCGTCATTTGCACAACTTTACCAAATACAAGTTGTTCAATTAATTGAGGGTCAATTTCAGAACGAGACAACAACTCATTTACCACCATTTTGCCCATATCCAGCGCAGATACGCCATGAAAAGCGGTTGCTTGTTTCGCAAATGGCGTTCTTAAGCCGGCAACAATCGCAATGCGCTCACCCCGGGAATTTGTTACCTGTTGTCTATCACTCATATGCCACCCTCTATTATTGTTAGCTTATCTCGGCTTAACCGGTAAGTTTCTATGTTATTAGATAATCTGGTCAGACCATCAAAGTGTGATCTGATTCTAACTTTTTATTGCATAGTTTTAAACAGGCGTTTACAACTATCTCTATAGTAAAGCGTTAAATTGTGTTAATCCTACTAGCCAAAAACCAATAGAATTCATAACATAGGGCCTAATAACCCCTATACAACTAAATACATTGAGTACCGCTATGCCGTTAAGTCGTTTCCACTCACTACGAGCCTATTTAGATACTGTTGTCTTAGGTCAACCCGTATTAACTGAGAACTTGCTGATAGCACTTATCGCAAACGGACATTTATTAGTTGAAGGTCCACCAGGTTTAGCCAAAACCCGTGCTGTAAAGGCGCTATGTGATGGCGTAGAGGGTGAGTTTCATCGTATTCAGTTTACACCTGATTTACTGCCTGCAGATTTAACAGGTACTGATATTTATCGCCAACAAACGGGTACATTCGAATTTGAGGCTGGGCCAATTTTCCATAATTTAATCCTAGCGGATGAAATTAACCGTGCTCCAGCGAAAGTACAGTCAGCGTTATTAGAAGCAATGGCAGAAGGTCAAGTTACCGTAGGTAAAAATAGCTATCCTCTACCGCCACTTTTTTTAGTGATGGCAACACAAAACCCACTCGAAAATGAAGGCACTTATCCGCTGCCAGAGGCGCAATTAGATCGTTTTTTAATGCATTTAAACCTTGATTACCCAAGTGCCGAAACTGAATGTGAAATATTACGCCAATCACGTAATGAAGCAAAAACTCATCAATTGCCCACAATTGAGCCCGTAGCCCAAGCCGATGTGTTCGCTGCACGAGACCAAGCTTTAGAAATTTATTTAGCAGAACCGTTAGAAAAATATATCGTTGAAATCATAATGGCAACGCGCCAACCGGCCAGATACAGTGCAGATTTAGCAAAATGGCTTGAATATGGTGTAAGTCCTCGCGCAACGATCTCATTAGAGCGCTGTGCAAGAGCACGAGCTTGGTTATATGAGCGTGATTTTGTGTCTCCTGAAGATATACAAGCAGTTGCACCAAATGTATTACGTCACCGTTTACTGCTCAGTTATCAAGCACAAGCTGAAGGTGTTACGGCAGATCAGGTGATTAGTCACATCCTTAATCAAGTTGCCGTACCGTAAATAGACTGCACGTGCACTTAATATTAAGTATGAATAGATTATGATAAACCAAACTAATTCATTACCACTCTACAGCGATGGGGTGAGCTTAAATGAGCAAGAGTTAATTGCTTGTCAAAGTTTATCCCGTGCGATCCCTGATCGCCAATCACGAGCAAAAGCCACTTTGTCAGGCCACAGAAGTAGTCAAATAAAGGGCCGTGGAATGGAGTTTGCAGAAGTTCGCCATTACCAAAATGGTGATGATGTGCGCACAATTGACTGGCGTGTCACCGCACGAACAGGGGTTGCGCATACCAAGCTGTTTGTCGAAGAACGCGAACGCCCTATCCTGCTATTAATCGACTTAAGCCACAGTTTATATTTTGGCTCACAACTATTATTACAATCGGTACAAGCTGCCCATTTAGCAACAACATTAGGTTGGAGTGCCATCAATCACGGTGATAGACTCGGGGCACTAATTGCCAGTGAAGATACTCACTTAGAGCTCAAACCACGCAGCCGTCGCCAAGGCATTTTACAGTTAACCTCTGGGTTGATTAGTATCCATCAACTGCAATTAAGACAAATAAATCAATTGTCACCAGCTCCAGACCATATGCTTAAAGCCTGCCAACGCTTACAACGTATTGCTAAACCTGGGTCACTGATTTGGATTATTACCGATGGACAACATATTACTCAACAATGCTTAGCCCCTTTAACTGAATTGTCCCGTCACTGTGAAATCGGGGCGTTTGTGATCACCGATCCATTAAGACAAGGAACACTGGCATTGCCCAAACAATTTTCCTTACCCGTTCGTGATGGCCAACACCAATTGACTCTAACACGCCAAAGCTATGACGCTTGGTTAACTAATCAACACGCACAACAGCAACAGTTTTTTGCCTTAATGAGTTTAATTAAAGTGCAGCCAAGATTAATTAATGCAGCCAAACCACTCAGTGCACAATTGGATATTTTACGTTAAATGACCACTTCGAATTTACCATCGCAGCCTATGCCTATTGATGCCAGCACTTCAGCATTAGAGCAATTGCAAGATATTCAATTACCCGAACCAATAAGCGCAATCCCCATAGCACCAGGGTATTGGATAATCGCAACAATATTAATTATCTTGGCAATCTGGTTAAGTAGACGTTTGTATAAGCAACGCCAATATCATGCTCCGCGTAAGGCAGCCCTGACGTTGTTAGAGAGCTACAACATTGATGATGATACCTTTGCCGCACAGGTTAATAGCCTACTCAAGCGTACCGCACTCACCTATTTACCTCGCGAAAACCTAGCCAAACTCAATGGTCAACCTTGGTTTGATTGGTTAGATACTCGTTTGCCAGCAAAACAACAGCATACAATTGGTAACTTGTTAGTTAAGCGTCATCAAGCCAGCGGATTAACTTTCACCGAAAAAGCCCATTTGCACTCTTTAGCAAAAGCTTGGTTAACCAATAAGCGTCCCTTTAGCGACGCAACATTAACACCAAACAATCGACAACAGGAGGCCAAATGTTAACGCTATATTGGCCATGGTTATTAGTGTTACTCCCACTCCCGTTGTTAATAAAGCGCGTCAACATGAACAGTGCAGGCGGCTATTTACAACTACCAGGTATCGCGACTACCGTCATGACAACAAGCACTGTCAGCCATAAAAATAGCCGTAAACGTTACTGGTTGATGTGGCTCTTTTTGTTGTTAGCAATCGCTCGCCCCCAATGGCTTGGCGATCCTATTGAATTGCCAGCTAAAGGCCGAGATTTAATGATTGCGGTCGATTTATCGGGCAGTATGCAGATTGAAGACATGGTAATAAATGGACAAACAGTAAACCGCTTTACCTTGATACAGCATGTGCTCAATGAATTTATTCAACGTCGCAAAGGTGACAGGCTCGGACTTATTTTATTTGCAGACCATGCTTACTTACAAGCCCCACTCACCTTAGACCGTCGCTCAGTAGCGACCTTTTTAGATGATGCGCAAATAGGATTAGTGGGCAAACAAACGGCTATCGGTGAAGCGATTGCACTTGCAGTTAAACGTTTTGATAAAGTTGATGAGAGTAACCGAGTGCTCATTTTACTCACAGACGGTTCTAATAATGCAGGTAACATTGAACCAGAGGTTGCCGCCCAAATTGCCGCTAAACGAAATATCACGATTTACACTATCGGTGTTGGCGCCGATGTATTAGAACGCCGAACCATTTTTGGTAAAGAACGTGTTAATCCATCAATGGACTTAGATGAAAGCCAACTGAAAAAGTTAGCCAGCATGACGAAAGGGCAATATTTTAGGGCTCGAAACACTGAAGAGTTAGCAAGTATTTATCAAGAAATAGATAAACTTGAACCCGTCAGTCGTGATCAACTCAGTTATCGCCCTAAAAGCGAACTATTTTATTGGCCTTTGTTCATGTCATTATTGATCAGCTTTTTAATTAGCCTTCAACAACAATGGCCTTCACAACGATTACCGAAAACAAGCACAGCAAGGGAGGCGAACCAATAATGGTGCACTTTATTCGCCCAGAATGGTTATTGGGACTGATACCAGTATTGATATTAAGCGCATTATTTTGGCGTAAACATAGCCAGCAATCTGCTTGGAAGCAATATATCGCCCCACATTTAAGCCAATTACTGATAACCCAAGCCGTTGAAAAAAAATATAAACCTAAATGGATATTAATTGCGTGTTGGACTATCGCAGTATTAGCACTTTCTGGCCCAGCATTACATAAACAAAACCTGCCTGTATTTGCTACAGAACAAGGTCGAGTACTGGTTATGGACATGTCGCAGTCCATGTATGCCACTGATTTGACCCCAAATAGATTGTCTTACGCTAAATTTAGAGCAACCGATTTACTGAATGAATTGAAAGAAGGTGAAACTGGACTAATTGCCTACGCAGGTGACGCATATACCATCAGTCCGCTCACACGCGACAGTGGTACTATTTTAAATTTGCTGCCGACATTGTCCCCCGATATTATGCCAACTAAAGGATCTAACTTAGCAACGGCATTGTTGCTTGCAGAAAAGCTACTGGCTCAAGGTGGCCATGTTACTGGTGACATTATAGTTCTGACCGATGGCATTTCTGCACAACAGTTTAATCAAGCTACAAGTGCTCTTAACGATCGTTATCGTTTATCTATTATGGCGTTTGGCAGCAAACAAGGTGCCCCCATCCGTTTGGCTGATGGTCAATTATTGCGCGACAACAGTAATGAAGTCGTTGTTGCTAAAACAGATTACAATTTATTACAAAAATTGGTGCAACAACATCAAGGACTTCTGATCCCAGCACAGACAGATGGCAGCGATATCAAGACATTAACCCACTGGTTAGCGTCAGACGGTAAAGCGGCGGAAACCGAACTCGCTGGTGAAACGTGGCAAGATTTAGGGCCTTTTTTAGCATTGTTGTTAATTATCCCGATGTTAATGAGTTTTAGACAAGGATTATTAGCCATCATGCTTAACCCTGCATTGCTGCTGACGACAGCAATGGCATTTAGTCTGACACTGAGCCAACCGACGCAAGCCTCGGTGTGGCAAGATTTATGGCAAACCAAAGATCAACAGGCACAATCTGCATTCCAACAAGGTGAATTTGCTCAGGCTGCTGACACATTTAAAGACTCGCAATGGCGGGCAGTAGCCTATTATAAAGCTGGCGATTATCAACAAGCATTAACCGAATTTGAACAAGATAACAGTGCCCAAGGTTTATATAACCAAGGCAATGCACTTATGCAACTAAAAGATTACTCCCAAGCCATTGACCGCTATCAAAAAGCCATCGAAGCTCAATCACCGTTTACTAAAGCAGCGCAGAATTTAGCTTTAGCCCAGCAATTGCTCGAACAACAAAAAGAGTCACCTCAACAGCAATCAGATAAATCAGAGCAAGATCCATCTAACTCCAATGACGAAAACTCAACATCAGAAAAATCGTCTTCAGATAAAAACAGTTCTGAACAATCAGAGCCCGACGATTCGCAGTCTGGTGAGCAGGAAAACCAACAAGACCAACAAGACCAACAGCATAATGCTGGAAACCAATCTAACAATAAAAATGATCGTTCATCTGATAATGAACCGCAATCACAAAGTGATCAGCCATCTGACCGCGATGAACAAAAAGATGATAAACAATCCGAATCGTCACAAAACGAAACACAGCAACAAAATAACTCAGAGCAACAATCATCAACCTCTGAAGATAACAACGCTTCACAGCAAGATGATTCAACGCAAGACTCTCCAGCAAGTAACGAATCTAACATGCAGGCCAATGCGGCTGAAAATGCCAAACAACAAGATGAAAGCAATCAAGAAATGAGTGCAGCACCATCGTCCGCCAAAGCAAGTACAGAAGATGTAAAAGAAAATAAACCATCAGAAATGGTCTCCGCATCACAAATTAATCAAGAATCGCTACCGGCGGATATGGAGCGAGCTCTTCGTGCAGTCAATGAAGATCCGCAAGTGCTAATCCGCAATAAAATGCAGCTTGAATATCAAAAACGTCGTCAAAATAGTCAACCACCTAAGGAAAATGAACAGTGGTAATCAGAACTTTTTTTAGCCTCTTGCTATTCATCATTGCAGGCCCCGTATTTGCACTGAGCCAAGTACAAGCTACCATCGACCGAAACCCAGTTGTTGCAGGAGAATATTTCGTACTCGATATCATTGCCGATGATGATCTTAATGCTGGTGCATTAGATACATCAGTATTACTCGATGATTTTATTGTTGGTAGAACCAGCGTTGGCCGCAGCACCAAAATGGTTAATTTTGACACCACAAAAGAAACTCGCTGGCAGGTATTATTGTCACCTAAATCGCTAGGTGATATCACCATACCTGCGTTTAACATCAATGGCGTGAGTTCTCAGCCCATTACATTAAAGGTCATGCCTCAAGGTGCCAAGCCGAGTGAAGCAAAAAATGTCTTTATCAAAATTGACACTAATACCTCTGACGCCTATGTAGGCCAATTAATTACCTATAAAGTTAAGTTATACCTCGCAGTAGAATTGCAACGTGGCGTGCTAAGCGCGCCTGTGATTGAAGGCGCACAAATCAAACAAATAGGTGAAGACAAAGACGGCAGTGAGATTGTAGATGGTAGACGATTTAGAGTCATTGAACGTACCTATGGCATTATTGCCGATCTACCAGGGGAATTAGTTATCAATGGTGCCAGCTTTGCAGGAGATGTACTTGTTGAAGCGCCCAGACGTGGTGGAATGTTTGGTTTTAACGAAAGTAGACCAATGCAAACTGAGGCAGAAAGACAAGTCATCCAAATTAACCCTACACCGCCAAGCTACCAAGGGAAATGGCTAGTCAGCGATATTGCGGTATTGAAAGAAACGTGGCCAGATGATATCAACGAATTCGAAGTGGGCAGTCCCATCACCAGAACTATCAGCTTAATCGCCTCAAATACCGATGACACCAGTTTGCCAGATATAGACATGCCGCTGGCTAAAGGACTTAAAGCTTATCCGGAAAAGCCATTGAGACAAACCTTCGTACGCGATAATCAGGTAGTGTCGCAATACAGCTTAACCACCGCAATCGTTCCCACAAAACCTGGTACTTACACGCTGCCAGAAATTCGCGTTCCTTGGTGGAACCCACATCTTAAACAACAGCAATTTGCCACACTTCCTGAGCGTACTTTTAATGTTGTAGGTAGCACTGTCGCAGCAACAGATATTCCATCAGCAGATCGTTTTACACTTCAACGTTCTGCTGGAGTCTGGCCTTGGATTAGTGGTGTATTGGCACTGCTTTGGGTCATCACACTCATACTCTGGCGACGAGCCATTGCAGCAAGTAATAGTGTTAGCAAGGTATCAACTGAGCAAAATAACATTCCACGAAAAACAGCGACCAGTGGATTAAATACCATCATTCATGCATGTGACCGCAACGACAGCAGTGCAGCAATAAAAGCGGTACAAGATTACTTTTCTGAATGCTTAGGCCAGCCTATGAGCTTAACTCAAATTAGTCAGTTATCAACACAACTGGCACTAGCTCTTAATAAATTACAAGCAGATAAATACGGCAGCAAGCCCCAAGCAATGGACAAAAAATCGCTTATGGATGCCATTTTGGCTTATCAAGCACCCAATCCCGACAAAAAACCACTAATAGCCGAACTCAATCCTTAACAGTAAAAATGTTAAATAGCAGAGCGTTTCTGCTATTTCACTTGCTATTAATCCAGCCTCTTTTTAAGCTGTTACATATTATTAACTCAAAAAAGTTAACAAATGTTTGATTACTTGCGAAAGAAAAAGTCCGAACCTGCGGTCTTATCTGAGATGCTAACAAAACAACGACGATACGATAGCCTTGTCAGGGCGCTTCACACCGACATATTTCGCTACGCCTTTTGGTTATGTGGTGATAAGCATGTTGCAGAAGATATTACACAAGAAACGTTCTTACGAGCGTGGCGTTCTTTGGACTCATTAAATGACGAAAAAGCCGCTAAAGCTTGGCTGATTACCATATTAAGACGGGAAAATGCCAGACGTTTTGAGCGTAAACAATTTGACTACAGCGACGTAGAACAAGATTTACTTGAAGATGTATTATCAACAAGTCATGAAGAAGATACCGAGCAATATTGGTTACGTCGTCAAATAGGTAAGCTCGATATAGAATACCGAGAACCTTTGTTATTGCAACTGATTGGCGGGTTTAGTGGTGAAGAAATAGCCACCATGCTCGAACTCAATCGAAATACGGTTATGACCCGTTTATTTAGAGCCAGAAACCAGTTAAAAGACGCTCTCGAAACACCAGAGGTAAGAGGTCAATCAAATGGATGATCTACAATTTCGTCGCCATGCATACGGTGACCCTAATAATCAGTCCGACGAATTCTTGGCTCACTTAGCCGAAAATGAAGACGATGCACATTTTGTCAAAGACCTAAAAGCATTTGACCATAAACTCACCCAAGCACTCAAAATTAATGTGCCTGATGATTTAGCTGATAAATTAATTTTACGACAGCAATTGAACCAGCATCAAAAGAGTAAAAAAAACACGCGTTATTTGATGGCAATGGCTGCATCCATAGCCTTTGTTGTTGGGATCAGCTTTAGCTTATTGCGCTTTACGCCGATAAACTTAGGGGAAAACTCGCTAGCTCATGTGCGCCATGAAACCAAGGCATTAATAATAGAGCAAGATATTGGTTTTAATGACGTGAATTTTAAATTAGCCAGTTTGGAAGGATTACGTGACTCAAAATTTATTCAACAACCCGGACGTGTTTTTTATACCTCATATTGTGACTTCCAAGGGGTAAAATCATTGCATTTGGTCATGGCCGACGAAAACGGAAACAAAGTCACCTTGTTTATTGTTCCTATCGAAAGTCGTATGGTATTAGAAGAAGCGTTTGCCGACAATCAATATAAAGGTCAGAGCTTTCAAACAGCTGATGCCTATATGGTCTTGGTAGGTGAGCCGACATCCGACCTTGATTTTGTTAAAAAAGAAGTTGAAAACACCTTTATTTAATCTTGATAAATGGTGATTAAAAATCCGCTATTTCATTGAATAGCGGATTTTTTATACTTGAAAAATTCAAAGTGTGAACCAGCTCAAACTTCTGCTAGCATGTCGATTATAAAAATAATTTACAGGAAGCAATATGGATATTCAAACACCAATCATCATCACCTTTATTGGATACCTAGCCTTAATGATGGGGATAGGCTATTGGGCCTACCGCAAAACCGATACCGTTGATGATTACATCCTTGGTGGCAGGAAAATGGGCCCAGCGGTAACCGCGTTAAGTGTTGGCGCATCAGATATGTCAGGCTGGTTATTACTTGGTTTACCTGGAGCCGTATATTTAAGTGGTTTAGGCGAAGCATGGATTGGTTTTGGGTTAGTGTTTGGCGCTTGGCTTAATTGGCTATTTGTCGCTAGACGTCTGCGTATTTATACTCAAATGGCCGATAATGCATTAACATTACCAGACTTTTTTGAAAATCGTTTTAATGATTCACATGGGCTATTAAGGCTCGTTTCGGCATTAACAATACTGATTTTTTTCACCTTCTATACCTCTTCAGGCATGGTAGGCGGCGCAATATTATTTGAAAAAGTATTTGGTCTCGATTACACCCTCGCCTTATTGATCGGCTCATTCATTATTGTTTCTTATACCTTTGTTGGTGGTTTTTTTGCCGTTAGTTGGACTGACTTCTTCCAAGGTTGCTTAATGTTAGTCGCGCTCGTCATTGTGCCTATTTCAATCTTTAGCGAACCCAATACACAAGCTAATTTTGAACACATTGATCCCGCCATGTTGTCGTTTATTAATGACAATACAACGATTATTGGCCTTGTGTCTTTATTGGCATGGGGGTTAGGTTATTTCGGCCAACCACATATTTTATCTCGTTTTATGGCTATCGGCAGCCCAAAAGATTTGGTGCTTTCTCGACGCATCGCCATGAGTTGGATGGTAGTGTCACTATTTGGCGCCTTAGCGACGGGTATTGCCGGCAGCCTTTATTTTGCAACCGAGCCCCTTGAAAACCCAGAAACAGTATTTATCCATTTAGCCCACGCCGCTTTTAATCCTTGGGTAGGTGGCCTACTGATAGCGGCAATTTTATCGGCGATCATGAGTACCATCGATTCACAATTGCTCGTCTGTTCAAGCGTGATAACAGAAGACTTCTATTTAAAGTGGTTACGTCCTCAAGCCAGCAGCAAAGAGTTAATGTTAGTCGGTAGATTAGGTGTTATTGCCATCGCATTAGTGGCGGGAGTTGTCGCTCTCAATCCTGAAAGTAGTGTGTTAGGGCTAGTCAGCTATGCATGGGCTGGGTTTGGCGCAGCATTTGGACCAGTAGTGTTACTATCGCTTTTCTGGCAAGGCTATAGTCGTAATGGGGCTATTTCAACCATTTTGGTAGGCGCAATGACGGTTGTCATATGGAAACAAATGACTGGAGGCATTTTTGAATTATATGAGATTGTACCAGGGTTTATTTTTGCATCACTAGTGGGGATAATCGTAAGCAAAGTATCACCTCCGGCACAAAAAACGGTAGCTGACTTTACGGCCTTTCGTGACTCACTAAAATCATAATACCCCAATATCATTCATGATAACTCAGCCCCTGAAACACAGAGGTTGAGTTATTAATACCATGATAATAATAACCCAACAAAGCCATCCACAAGAAGTATTGTCAGTAGCATTTAGTCAACAAAAGTTTGCTCACTGTAAAATCAGTCAGTATGAATAAACTTTAATTTCCCCCCTTTTTAAACAATCATCCAGATAATATGGTGAAAAACTTACATATACTACTATGCTATCAAACACCTACCTCTCCCATAAACATTGAATTAACCTAATGTTAACAATAACTCACATCTGGTCGGAGTTGTTACATTAACCACTCTTACCTAAGATGCCCTAAATTTTAGCCGTTAACTCATTGAAGTAAAAAACTTTACAAAAACGGTAATAATAAATGGGAAACAATAATGAACAAGCTCAACAAGACCCTCATTGCAGCAGCAGTTGGCTTAATTAGCGCGCAAACTTCTGCGGCTGGTTTTCAGCTAAATAGCCAATCGGCAACTGGAATTGGCCGTGCAATGTCTGGTGATGCGGTAATAGCAGACAATGCTTCGGTTTTATCTCGCAACCCTGCAGCAATGGCTCTTTTTGATGAAACATCGCTATCTTTGGGTGTCGTTTATGCTGATATTGATGTAGCGGTATCAGATGCACAAGGCAATTATGGTGGGCAAGATGTGGCTTTAGGCAGTGAACATGATGCTGCTGAAGCTAAACTCATCCCTAATTTTTACTACATCAATCCAATTAACGACAAAATAGCCTTCGGTGTTGCTGCATTCAGTAACTACGGTACAGGCACTGACTTAAGCACGTTGGCAGACAGAACGCCAACCATAGGTGACAATGTCACTCCTCTGCCCGCGCCAGTCGATTTATTGGGTAACACAGAAGTTGTTACCATTAACTTCAATACCAGTATGTCTTATCGGGTTAACGATGAATTCAGCTTCGGCTTTGGTATTGATGCCATTTATGGCAGCGGAACCCTTACACGTGTTAACGAACAATTTGGTCACTTGGTTGATGTTGATGCCGATGGCTGGGCATTAGGTGGGATCGTTGGTGTGGTTTATGAAGCCAATCCAAATAACCGCTTTGGGTTAAGCTATCGTATCAGCCCAAAACTAACCGCTAAAGGTGACGTTAATTACCTTTACGCCGAATATAATGAAATTGATATACCAATCGCTGATATTGCTCAACTTGCTGGTTTTCACCAATTAACAGACAATTTTGCCGTGCATTACACTGCACAATGGACTAACTGGAGTGCATTCGACAAAATCGTCGTTAAAGACGGTGCAAACGGCGTTGAACAGGCCGACTTAAAGGAATACCACTGGAAAGATTCATGGTTTTTAAGTTTAGGTGCTACATATAATCTTTCTCAAAACTGGACTTTACGTGCCGGTGTAGCAACAGACGATGGCGTCGTTGACCAGCATTCATCATTATCTATTCCAGATTCAGATCGTACATGGTACACCGCTGGGGTAAGCTATGATTTAAATCAAAAATCTAGTATTGATTTTGGTATTGCCTTTGTGCGCGGGGAAGACGTAACGGTATTAGAAGATAGTAAACTTATAGCTCAAGTACCTGGTTACAATAGTGAAATATCAGCACATACTCGTTCAAATGCAGTGTACTACTCAGTGCAATATAACTACAGCTTTTAACTTTTAGTGTTTTATATCTATTAATCGCTGATAAAAACAATCATACAATGTACAACCAAGCCGCCTTTTAGATTAATTGGCGGTTTTTTTATGCTTACTGATTTGACTAATAAGTGCAATTATACCAATCCCATTAAATATCTGGTCAGTTCAGAGTCTCTCAGGTTTTTCAATTCAAGGCACATTGATGTAGAAATGGTTGTTCCCTTTTAAATCGATGTAACACAGAAGTGGAATACCTGAG
>NZ_JBSQBN010000102.1:0-16597 GCF_053850585.1 Shewanella sp. A22 | reverse complement strand
AAAGCATCTAACGAAGCATAAAGGACTTTGAAACCCGCCAGAATGGAGTCTCTCAAGTATTCCACTTCTGTGTTACATCGATTTAAAAGGCAACAACCATTTCTACATCAATGTGCCTTGAATTGAAAAACCTGAGAGACTCTGAACTGACCAGATATTTAATGAGATTGGTATAATACTTAACAACCCCACAAATTAAATAAAAAATCACATTAAATGCATAAGTAACCATAAGGCAACATCTAATTACAATTATCAACCAAATTAAAACCCTTTATTAACACAAATTTCACTAAGTCATTGAACAGCCCATTTTATGATATATATCGCCTTTTTGAGCATATTTCACTTTGTGAGTCGACAAAGGTTTTGCTACTCTCCGTCGCCCAATGGAAAGAATTATTAACGGACTAAGCTGTGCTTACTCAAACAACAAGACAAGAGATTAAAATGAATAAAACATTAGTTGCTGCATTAATTTCGACGATTCTTATCGCGCCTACAGCATCGGCAATCGAAATTTATAAAGATGATGCTAATGCCGTTAAAATTGGTGGCTTTATCGACGCACGAGTGATCAATACTCAAGGCGAAACAGAAGTCGTTAACGGTGCTTCACGTATTAATTTTGGTTTTAATCGTCAACTACAAAATGATTGGAAAGCCTACGCCTTATTAGAGTGGGGGGTTAATCCAGTGGGTAGCACAGACATTGTCTACAACAATCGCTTTGAGTCGATTCAAGAAGAGTTTTTCTATAACCGTCTTGGATATGTCGGATTATCTCACGATCAATATGGCAGTATCACAATTGGCAAGCAGTGGGGTGCTTGGTATGATGTGGTATATAGCACAAACTATGGCTTTGTATGGGACGGTAACACTGCTGGTGTTTACACTTACAACAAAGACGATGGTGCGGTTAATGGCGTTGGTCGTGGTGACAAAACAGTTCAATATCGAAACAGTTTTGGCGACGTGAGCTTTGCAGCGCAAGTTCAGTTAAAAAACAGCGAGTTCTACACATGTGATGTTGAAGACATCACTCAAGAAGCTTGCGAAGAATTATGGAATTCTGGCGCAGCAGAAGCACAACAAGTTGAATACAACTACACCTATGGTGGTGCCGTAACATACCAAGCAACAGACAAATTGGTATTAACTGCCGGTGTTAACCGTGGCGAATTTGATGTGACATTTGGTAATGGCCGCTCATCGACTGCTGTTGATCTTATTTATGGTGTGGGCATAACCTGGGGCAACTTTGACCAAAATGGATTTTATGCAGCTGCCAACGTAAACAAAAACGAAAATCATGATACCGATAATATCGGTCGATTAATTGATGAAGCCGTAGGTGTTGAATCACTGTTCTCGTACAAGTTTGATAACAACATCCGTGCATTTGTGTCTTACAACATTCTTGATGCTGGTAGCGATTACGTTATTCAACCTAACTACAACGCAGACCCAGATGACGTATTTAAACGTCAATTTTTGGTAATGGGTTTACACTATGTGTTTAACCCTGAAACGGTTGTATATATTGAGGCCCGTCGAGATTACAGTGACTTCACTAGTAACGACAAAGCACAACAAGCCAGAATGGAAGTGTCAGAAGATGACGGCGTTGCTATTGGTATTCGTTATACACTTTAATAGCAATCTCTCAGCTTAATTGCTGAAAAAGGTTCGGCATCACTGTCGAACCTTTTTTATTGCGCTGGCTTTTACTTAATTTAGCTAAAGGCAGCAAAGGGTAACGCAACGCAACTCATTAACCCGAAAATCTGTGCTAGATCTGCCTTATATTTAAACTAGCTCTACGCTAGATTTAAGCTATAGTCGGCTCATCAATAACAGTCACTTTCTCAATCACAATAGGCTCACGCGGCACATCATCATGACCCGCTATTGTAGTGGTTTTGACTCGCTCTATTTGCTGGATAACATCCATACCCGCAGTGACTTTTGCAAACACCGCATAACCCCAACCTGAATTGGTCGTTGCTGTATGATCTAAAAAATCATTATCGGCAACATTAATAAAAAACTGCCCTGTGGCTGAATGTGGTGCATCAGTACGCGCCATGGCTAATGTGCCAACACGATTTGTTAAGCCTTTATTGGCTTCATTAACAATAGGATCTCGATTTGGTTTTTCTTTCATTTTTGCTGTTAACCCACCGCCTTGCACCATAAATCCTTTAATGACTCGATGAAAAATCGTGCCTTCATAAAAACCATCTTGGCAGTATTTTAAAAAGTTTTTCGACGAAACAGGCGCGCGTTCCATTTCCAGTTCTACGCTAAAGTCACCAAGATTAGTGCTAAAAATAATCATATACAGCCCACGAATTAACAATAAGAATAGCGGCCATTATAACCGCTATTCTTATTTGCCTGCACAAAGGGTTTGAATTAATCCGCTTGCTTAAATAAGTCCATCGCGGTACGCGTCATCGCCCTCACCCCAGTACGAATAGTTAACGGATAATCTGGTGCAAACTGACTAGAATGTAAAGACGGCAAGGTATCACCAGACTCAACACTGGCGCGATATAAACTTGGCTCTACTCCGCCAAGCCAGAATAAGGTGATAGGGCGTTTTTCAGGTGTGAGTCCATACAAACCAAAGTCTTCGCCAGCCATTACCGATGGTGCCACCAACACATTATCACTGCCTAATTCGGCTTCAATACTGGCTTTAACCTTAGCGGCTAACGCTGGGTCATTATAAGTTGATGGAATCCTTTCATCATCATGCACATGCACTACGGGCATTAACTCATCAGGTAAACCTGCACTTATCGCAATACCCGTCGTAATACGGTTAATCGCCGCTATTTGTTGCTCACGAACCTTAGGGTTATATGAGCGTAATGTCAGCTGAAGCTTCACCTCATCTGAAATAATATTATGCTTTGACCCTCCATGAATAGAACCAATGGTCACCACATTAGGCTCTAACGGCGAGACTTCTCGACTAACAATAGTTTGCAGGGCAAGTACGGTTCGCGCAGCCAATACCACAGGATCGACAGTTGCGTGCGGATAAGCACCATGGCCACCTTTCCCCTTAATGCTAATATCAACCGAATCAACATTCGCCAAAGCATAACCACTTACAGTGCCGACTTTACCCGCAGGTATTGACGCACTTACATGTAAACCAATAATGCTGTCTGGTATTGGAAACTGGCTAAATAACCCCTGTTTTAGCATAGCCTTGGCCCCGCCCCCCACTTCTTCAGCTGGTTGAGCGACCATCATTAAAGTACCTTGCCAATCGGCTTTATGAAGCATCAGTTGCTGGGCGGTGCCAATTAAACTGGTCATGTGGATATCGTGGCCGCAGCCATGCATCACCCCAACAGTATTATTGTTCGCATTAAGGCTTGTTACCTTAGACGCATAATCCTTTCCTGTTTGTTCTGTAATGGGTAACCCATCAATATCTGCACGGATCATCACCACGGGTCCGTCACCATTTTTAAAAACGCCCACCACACCATACCCGCCAAAATTAGCCGTTACCTCAAAGCCCAATTGTTTCAGTTCTTTCGCCATACGTTGGCTAGTGGCTTTTTCTTGATATGACAATTCAGGATGTTGATGAAGGTGTAAATACAGTTGCTCAAGCTTTGGTAATGCTTTACCCACCGAGAGATCAAGATCGCTCGCGCTAGCAGTAAATGACAACGACGAAGCTGAAAACACTAACGCCAATAAGGGATACGCAACACGTAAGCAGGTCATATTATTATTCTTAATGGTCGGGAATTGAATATGCTAACCTAGCATAAGCTCAAGCTACTTTGTAATTCGTTTTAGATAATCTCAATTCGAATTAAGGGATAAAGAAGTTAAATCAATAGGGTTATATAAAAATAAGGAAAACCAATGAAAGTGATTACTGAAACACCAAGGTTGATTATCCGAGAATTTACCCTTGAAGATGCACCAGCAGTATTGCATTTTAATACACCAGAGCAAGTCAATCGTTACACTGGCGATGCAGGCGTATGTAATACCTTAAGCGATGCCGAAAACATCATTGGCAACATTTGGTTGGTGGAATATCAACAATACGGTTTTGGCCGTTGGGCTATGATGCTTAAAGACACCAATACTGTGATTGGTTTTTGTGGATTTAAAAATGAAACTCGCATTAATGCCGTCGATATTGGTTACCGGATCCATCCAGATTATTGGGGGAAAGGGTTAACCACAGAAGCGAACCAAGCCTGTATTGACTATGCCAAACAGCATATGGATTTAGACATAGTCTATGCTGATGTCGTTGATGCTAATAGTGCCTCGATAAATGTGGCCACCAAACTTGGCATGACCTACCACTCGCAATATCAAGAAGGAGAATTTACTGTTAATCGCTATGTTATTTCATTAAGCGCTGGCTAGCACTTTGCCTACTAAGCCAGAAAAATCCAGTTGATTAGCGCTTTCTTCCCCCATAAAACTAAACATTCGACTTATTTTGAGGCAAGCTTACATTCATATTTTAAGCACGTTTACCACGTTATAATACGACGTCTTATAATGTGTAAAAAAGTCATTTAATGGTTTGCTTATGGTCCAGGCTATGCAATGTAAAGTGGCCAACTTCATAAAAATAAATGAAAATCATCTAAACTTTAATCAACATTAAAACAAGATAGTCGTTAACTTATGCTCAATGCATTCAGGAGTCGCGCCACAAAATGAATGTTTTTCATTCAAAGTCAGTGCCGCAAATGGTTGCATCAGCTAGTTTATTTAAGTACTTTAAGGATAACAAATGCATAAATAAACGCCCTTAGGCCACATTTATGCTCAACATCGCTATCAAGCATATTGATAACGATGTGTGTAAAAGTATGAGATTCATGGATGAAGAGCTTCCATTGCGCTTAGCATAGCCCAAACCGTTACGCAGCAAAGACATGGACGCTTTTGAAATATCACTAGCCGTATTTCCCTTCATACCATCACCTCAACAAACCAGTTAAATGTTTTACAATAAACCTAAAGTTTTGATTAATAATTAAATATTAAAACCTCGGATAATAGTTGTAATAACCATATTTTACAGAGCAGCATACTATTAACCGTATTTTAATTGTTCACTCAATCGTACTGAGGTTTGCTTACTGATCTAGCAACACAATCAAGGAAGAGGTAATACGCTGTTGAAAAACAACACGATTGCAATACCGACAGAAATGCTAACGTCATGGCAAACCACGGTAGACCTCATTGCCAAAGTGGCTAAAGTGCCTGCATCGTTAATTATGAAACTTCATGCAGATGAAATGGAAGTGTGCGTCGCCAACACTAACCCTGCCAGCCCCTATACCCCAGGCATGAGAGACGAGCTTGGCTATGGTTTGTATTGTGAATCAGTGATAGCGAAACAAACAGCATTACACGTTAGCAATGCATTAAAAGACCCTATATGGTCGAAAAACCCCGACGTTGCACGTGGGATGATCTCTTATTACGGCTTACCACTCAACTGGCCAAATGGGGAGCCTTTTGGCACCATTTGTATATTAGACAAAACAGAAAATGGTTATTCTGCAGATCTTGTTATGTTGTTGGAATGCTTTCGTAAAAATGTTGAAAGCAACTTAGAAATACTCGATCAAAAGGAAAAACTAACACAAGCCAATTCACAATTAGAAACTCGGATTGCACAGCGCACTTTTGAATTAGAGAAACTGAATAGTGATTTAATGCAAGAAATCGACTCCCGAGTTGCGGCAGAAAAACTATTAGATATACAACAACGTTTTGATACGGTCACCGGATTACCCAAATTTAATCAGCTTGAACCCATATTTACTAAGCTGACGACAAAAAAAGAATATACCAGTATTTCTATCGTTCATTTTAGCATCACAAACTTAAAGGTAATCCAAGATGGCTTAGGCTATGACATGAGTGAAAAAGTGCGTAATTTAGTGGCCCAAATGCTACAACGCTTTATCACTAATAACGCCTGCCTTGCCACTGTCAGTGAGACCACATTTTGCATCATCATTGCTACTAAAAAGAAGATGTATGCCGATAAAGTTGCGGCTTTTTGCAGTCGGCTATGTCAACATTTTACCCAAGTAATCCATATTGACGAGTTTCCAGCATCCATTACCACGGCAATAGGGGTATCATTTTATCCCAACGACGGCAGCTGCTTTATGGACCTATCCAGAAAATCAAGTGCTGCGCTGTCACACTGCCAAAGAAGTAATAACAATGACTACAAGTTCTTTAATCCCCAAATGGAATCGGAACTGTCTAGCCGTATACAAATGGAATCATTATTAAGGGGAGCGCTTAACCGCGATGAACTGTCGTTAAATTATCAACCCTTTGTCGGCACCCAAAGTCAAAGTGTCGTTGGTGCAGAAGTGCTGATTAGATGGCACAACCCCACATTAGGTCAGGTTTCGCCAGTCGACTTTATTGAAAATGCAGAACAATCAGGACAGATCATTGAAATAGGTTATTTTGTATTAAGAAATGCGTTGAAACAATTAGCTTATTGGCGTGAGCTATATAATCCAAATTTTTATCTCGCGATTAATATTTCCCCAGTACAACTTAAAGACAGCTACTTGGTAGATAAAATCGTTCAACTGCTTGAGCTATACCAAATACCAGGACATCTACTTGAAATAGAACTCACAGAGAATGCATTAATACACGATGCTGCACATGCTCAAGAGATATTGAGTAAATTACATCATCATGGGATCCGCTTGTCTTTAGATGATTTTGGTACCGGCTATTCATCGCTCAGTTATCTGCAAAACTACCCATTTAATTCGGTTAAAATTGATCGCAGTTTTATTCGCAACCTTGAACGTTCAGAACAAAGCCGGCAGCTAGTCAACACGATTATCGCAATGGCAAATAATTTACAGTTGTCGTTAGTGGCAGAGGGAGTTGAAAATCAATTTCAAGCCGATTTTGTGGCTAAGCAAGGTGCTAACATATGGCAAGGTTATCATTTTGGAAAACCTGTCGATGCCAATGATTTTGCCAAACAGTACTTAATCCCTTCAATGACACCACTTTTTTAATCGACACGATTGCCTGTGGCCTACCCTACAACGGGCTTTCGCTCCGCACTTAGCATATAAGCCGACCGATACTAGGCCGCCTTATAGCCACTGCGGTAACACCCATCACATTTGTAAACGCACATTCGACGTGACTTTGGTTGAACAAGCCAACACAAAACCGGCTGCAATTTCGTCAGGTGTTAACGCCATTTGACTAGTTGATTTGACTGTTCCGGACACAACCTGACATTTACACGCGCCACAAACGCCAGAGCGGCAAGCGGCAATAATGGGTAATTTTTCAGACTCTATGCCATCCAATAGCGTTTGATCGCCCGTTAATGGAATATCTTTATCGCCAATGCTTAACATGAATTGCTCAGTTGATGCATTGCTTTCAGTTGCCGCTTTAACCCCCATAGCACTACTGTCACCAAAGCTTTCTTGATGAAACTGACTCATATCAAATTCGGCAGCCTCTAACAGTAATTTTACAGCCGCCATGTATGGCTCAGGCCCGCACACAAATACCGTGCGTTGTTGATAATCAGGCACCAACTTAGTTAAACTTTCTAAACTTAAGCGGCCACTGGCAACACCTGTAGCAGCATGTTTGTCGATTAAATTTTGCTTATTTTCATCAGACTCAAGTACATAATTAAGGTTAACTTGTTGGCCTCGAGATGCCATCGACGCCATTGAATCTGCAAATATCACATCGTCGACACTTTTTGCGCTGTGTACAAAAGCGATATCACTGTCGGTGGTGGTATCACATAACCAGCGCGACATTGAATGCATAGGTGTTACACCACAACCCGCACTTAAAAATAAGTACTTGTCGGCAACAATATCCACCAAGTTAAATACCCCATCAGGGCCAGTAACGGTGACTTCATCACCCACATTAAGCGACTCTGCTAAGTAATTTGACACTACGCCACCAGCAATCTGCTTAATCGTTACCATTATTGAGAACGGCCGTGAAGGCGAAGATGAAATGGTATAACTGCGGTAAACTTTTTTCCCCTTAATATCTAACTTAAAAGTAATAAACTGCCCCGGTTTAAAATTAAACTTAACTGGTGTTAAGCCTTGAAACCGAAAACTGACTACATCGTGGGTTTCATTCCACTTTTCAACACAGCGTAGTGGCACCTCACCCCGTTGCCAGCTATCTGCCGCCAAAAGTGCCTTCGGGCTTACTTGTGCAGCCTGTTCCGCCGCAGGCGGAGCATCGCTTACCGAGGCTATAGGTTTAGCCGCTTGAGCTGAAAGCGCTTGTGAAAATGAAAAACCAACAGAGGGAGTACTACTCATTTTGATACCTTTAACGCAGTAAAAAAGAGAGGTGGCGATATGGATAAGGCCATATCGCCTTTAATCGTTATCGTGCAAATGAGCAGGGCTTAAATGCACGATTTTTATGGCTGATTACGCCACGTTCATCATCGCTTTTAGGTCAGACTCAACATCGGTAGTAGTACGTAAACCAAATTGCTGCTCTAAAATATTAGCGAGGTTTTCAGTTAAGAACCCTGGCGCACTTGGACCTGTACGGATGTTTTTAACCCCTAGCGATAACAAGGTTAATAACACCACAATCGCTTTCTGCTCAAACCAAGACAACACTAAACTCAATGGTAAATCGTTTAGGTCACATTCGAAAATGTCTTTTAACGCTAATGCTAACTGAATCGCAGAATAAGCATCATTACATTGGCCCACATCAAGTAAACGTGGCACACCGTTAATGTCGCCAAATTCCAATTTATTGAATTTGTACTTACCACAGCCTAAGGTCAAAATGATTGAGTCATCTGGCACTGATTTAGCTAAGTCAGTAAAGTAGCTACGCTCAGCTTTGTCGCCATCACATCCACCAATTAAGAAAAAGTGCTTAATAGAACCATTCTTAACGTTTTCAACCACTGTTGGTGCTGCAGCCATAAGCGCATTACGGGCAAAACCAATGGTGATCAGGTGTGGAATTTCATCATAAGCAAAACCTTCAAGCTCAAGCGCTTTATTAATCACTTCGCTAAAATCTTCACCTTCAACGTGAGTCACACCAGGCCAGCCGACAATACTACGAGTATAAATACGGTCAGAATATTCACCTACGTTAGGGTCAATAATACAGTTTGAGGTCATCACCACTGCACCAGGGAAAGTGGCAAATTCTTTTTGCTGATTCTGCCAAGCGCTACCGTAGTTACCCACTAAATGTGGATACTTTTTAAAAGCTGGGTAAGCAAGTGCTGGCAACATTTCGCCATGAGTAAATACATTAATGCCCTTACCTTCGGTTTGCTCAAGGATAAGTTCTAAATCTTTCATGTCATGGCCAGACACTAAAATGGCCTTACCTTTAACAGACTTGGTGTTCACTTGCGTTGGCTCAGGGTGGCCAAATGAAGTGGTTTCGCCTAAATCTAACATCGCCATAATGCGATAGTTTAATTGGCCAATTTCCATTGCGGTAGCAAATAACTTGTCGGCATCAACAGAGTCTTCACCCAAGAACGCCATAATTTTATGGAACTCTGCAGCCACATCCACATCAGTTTGATCTAATACGCGCGCATGCTCCATATAAGCTGCCGCGCCTTTTAAACCGTATAAACATAATAAGCGTAAGCCCAGAATGTCTTCATGTACGTCACCGCGATTAAGCAATGCAACGGGTGCTTGAGCTAAAATTTCAGGCTTTGATGTGGCAAGCAATAACTCGCCTTGCGCGCTGACCATTTCAGGTTCAACACCTTTGCCTTTACACGCTGCTATATACGCCGCTTTTAATTGGTCACGATAAGTTTGCGCTTGATAGGCATAATCAATCAAACGTTCATCATCAAAGTTAACGTTTGTCAGTGTGGCAAAAAAGGCCTTAGGTACAAACGTGTCAATGTCGCTGTCTACAATACCAAACTCACGCGCTTTAATTGCGTAAGCAGACACGCCTTGCAGCATGTAAATTAATAAGTCTTGAATATCAGACGTCGACGCTAACTTGCCACACATTCCTTGCGTGTAGCTACAACCGTTACCTGCAGGGGTTCTAATGGTTTGCTCACATTGCACACAAAACATAACTCTACTCCTAAAATATTATTCATGCATAAATTTTACATGTTAAGGATGAGTTTACTCTTTACTCTGTAAATCAAAACCCGTTTTTACCACCAATGTTAGATTTTATGAACTACATCACCTTCAGTGATTACTAATATTCACTGATGTTTATTTGGTCATTAAGAGGAAGGTTGCGGCGATGATGACACGTTAAAGACGGTTACCTATATCGACATAAATCAGCATAGAAACAGGTAAACCCAACTAAAAAGCAGTAAGGCAGACATCATTGATAATATGTCTTACAGCTTTTTAGTTGACTGACCAAATCATATTTGTAAAAAGTCTACTTAATGAATAATACCAATCCTGATTAAAATAGGATCTATTTTAGGCTGCGTCACTAGGCCCAGTACAATGAAAATGGCTGTAGGTGTAGCCCTCGACATCAAAATCATTTGAAGCCGTAATGGGGGTTGTGACACCGCCCCGAAGGGCGAATTTATCAGCGTGGTCCTCTTTGTTAGCCTTTCTTAACGTACGACTGCATGGATGCAGGAGGTAGAGCAACGCAGGAGCAGTTGCCGAGAACGACTAGGTCTTCAAAAGGCTGCCTTGAATACCTCACTGATAATTTTAGCTAAAAGAGCAAATTATGATGCGGATTGGTATTAACCACCATGACCACCATGGTGCCCACCATTACCATTGCCACACTCATGCACTGTTTGTTGTCCACCTAGTGGGCCAGACTCAATCGTTATAGCGCCTGCATTCTCATACATATAAAATGGTCCTGAGCTCACATCATCGGCAACGGGATCGTCTACATGACCTAAACAGCTATAACCCACGGTGTACTGTCCTTCTGGCAAGTAACCCATTGCAAAATACCAATCTCCGTCAGCAGTTTGCATCAACCGGCTTACCGATATTGGAGCCGTTAAGCCTGCGGGGGGCGTAGTCCCCATATCAGCCATTTGATCTATTGCGGTGACGCTGTCAGGGTACAAATAAGCTAAATGATAAAATTGTCCACCTAAAGGAGTGAGAGCAGCGTTATCGGTTTCACAATCAGCAACCCATTGCGAGTCAACCTCTCCAATTAAATGCCCCATTTGAGTGTTATCAACCGACCACATTGCCCGGTGACGTAATTGGTATTGTTCTTGATCCCTTAACAAACCACGGTACACGTTTATTTCTAACGTCATTTCACGCTGCTGATTAGCAATAATCTCAATATCTTCAAGCGGCAAGTAACCATTTTCCACGAGTAAACTATGACGACCTTGACCATCTTCGACGTAACAGCCTTGATTACCATTCCCTTGTGTAACCGTTATATGTACATCATGGTATTGGCCCACAGGTAAGTCGATATTATCAATAACAAGGTGCCTATTCATGCCTTGGTAATCAAGCAAGTTAAACGCCATATTTTGCAAACTATAACGATGTATTTCACCTGCAGAGTCGGTCATTACAAGTTCATTCATCACTAGCCCTAACTGGGATACTCCAGCCATAGGAGCATCTGACACTCCTAAAGAAAACTGCCCTATAGGGATTATCTCATCGGTTGTACTGTCGCTTCCACCACAAGCGCCCAACAATAAAACAGACGACAACATTAATACTGAATAATACGTTTTCATTACACGTCCTCAATGTATTTGAAACAGGATCAATACTACTCACAAAGAGGTATTAAAACTTGATCGACATCAACAAACAGCGTTTAACTTAGTATGATTTTTAACCAAAACATAACAATTTAAGACGAACTAATGCATAACCTATCAACAGCGAAACCTGCATCAACCATCGCGCAATAACATGCAGGTCAACAATGTGAATGTCGAACTACACTTTATTTCCATTTTAAGGGAAAAAGTACGTAGAATGAGACAAAGCATTAGACACTTTTAACTAGGATGAATAGATGAGAACCACACTCAATGCGATAGCATCAGCCCTCTTTTTATTTCTTACTCCAGCAGCAATGGCCGCCGATGTTGCCGTTATTACCTTAGAAAACGGTGCCAATGTTCGTCTAAAAGACGACTTCACATGGGAATACATCATCACAGAAACCATCTCCAAACCAGCAGCAATAACGCAAACATCCGTCACTCGAACGGTAGAAACCGTGCCAATGTTACCCGCTGCTAACTCAACAACAACGCCTTCTGTTGCACCTACAACAGCGACTACCCGCTTAACCGCAGCCGCAATGGCACAACCCACATTAATGGGAAGCGCAGCAAAAGAAGGGATAAAAATCACCCTTGCAGATACTCAATGGAAAGGTGATAAGCTCGGGCTGGTGTTTGATTTTGAAAGCTCTAGTAGCGACCTCGTTACAGTTGTTAATGTTGAAGCCAGCTTTTTTAACGACCAAGGTAGCTTAATTAAAACAGAGACAATAGAAGCCTGGGAAGCCATTTTCCGCATGCCAGAAACCTATTTACGTAAAGGTCAGCACCGTCAAACACCGCCCCTATGGGTTGAGGGTATAGATAAACAACAATGGCAACAAAAGCTCATAAGCCTAAAAATTGTTGAAATAGAATCGCGCTAAACCATAAGTTAACCCCATAATTAATGAATGATAAAAATGGTTAACTCCGCTCATTAAAAAGCCCAAATGAAATCGTTTTTCATTTGGGCTTACGTTATGTAATAAAGACTAAATTAATTCAATAATTCATGATCTTTCGGTAACTGTTTACTGATCCACAAAATCAATTTATGTTTGCGATTTGGACCGTCATCTTTATCTTCGGCTAAAGGTTGAATCAACTTGTCTTGCACTAATAGACGGTAAATACATTCCACTTTATCTTTCGGTGAAATACCTTTGCCAAAATCATCAAAACCACGCTTTTGCGCGTACCCCACACCAATCTCCATTGCGAGCTTGAGCAATTTTGTATCGTGTTTACCCGCTTTCATCTATCACCCTCATCGTACGAATCTATGACTATTAAGCTACGCGAATATCAACAAATTGCTACTAGAATTACAGCCCAAAAGCTTCAAAACCTTACAAACATCACTATTGCTAAGTTTAGTTACAAAAATTAATCTTAGTTAATCGCTTTACCCTATGCGACAAGGCGTAGGCTTGGTATTGTATGGGGTTATACCAACCCGTTGAGCAATAGCTTATTTTTGAGCTTGGTACTATTTCATCACGTTTTTATTGTCACTGTTCTTCGCGATAACCACATTACGAATAGACATAAAAACACCTAAAAGGGCCCAGACCCAAGGATATTTCAATGCGTAAAACTCTAATTACTACTGCCGTCAGTGCGGCATTAATCCTCAGTGCATGTTCAGAACAGCCAACAGATACAGCAAAAACCAGCAAAACAACCTCAGATGCACCAAAAACAATGACCAAAGCACCTGACACTGTCGACAATGTTTTAGTAACGCCAAGCCCTTTACAATATATGGCACCACAATTCGATAAACTAAAAGCCAGCGATTATTTACCTGCATTTGAACAAGGTATGAAAGAACACAAAGCTGAAATCGCTGCTATCACCAATAACCAAGACGCAGCCACATTTGACAACACCATTGTCGCACTAGAAAAAACCGGTGCAACGTTAGACCGAACTCAACGGGCATTTTTCAATCTTTCTGGGCTTATTTCAGATGACAACTTCATCAGCGTAGAAGAGCAAATAGTGCCTAAATTGACCGCCCACCAAGACAACATCTACCTTGATGAAAAACTGTTTGCACGCATCCAAGCGATTTATAAAAACAAAGCTGCGTTAAAAGGCGAAGATTTGCGCTTAGTTGAAGTGTACTACGACCGTTTCGTCCGCGCGGGTGCAGAACTATCGGTTGCCGACAAGACAAAAATGCGTGAAATAAACGGTGAACTAGCCAAACTTGAAACCAGTTTTTCGCAAAACGTATTAAAGTCGTTTAAAGATGACGTGATCGTAGTTGAAGATAAAGCCATGCTCGACGGTTTATCAGACAGCGACATTGCAGCATTGGCCGCTGCCGCAAAAGATGCAGGTAAAACGGGTTATATGATAACGCTAGTGAACACCACAACACAGCCGTTACTGTCTAGCCTTAAAAACCGCGATTTACGTAAACAGCTATGGGAAACCTCTGCGTATCGCGCAATGGACACCAATGCGCCATTAAACATCAAAATAGCCCAGCTACGTGCAGCAAAAGCTAACCTATTAGGTTACCCAACATGGGCGGCCTACTCTCTTGGCGACCAAATGGCTAAAACCCCCGAAGCGGTTTACGGCATTCTTGACGACCTCGCACCTAAAGCACTTGTTAAAGCCAAAGTTGAAGCGGCAGACATTCAAGCTGAAATCGCTAAAGACGGCAAAGACTTTACATTACAACCATGGGATTGGGCGTATTATGCTGAAAAAGTCCGCAAAGCTAAATATGACTTAGACGATAACCAAGTTAAACCCTATTTTGAAATGAACACCGTATTAAACGACGGCATGTTCTTCGCCATGAACAAGCTTTATGGCATTAGCATTAAACCGCGTAACGACTTACCGGTGTGGCATAAAGACGTAACCGCGTATGAAGTGTTTAACAAAGATGGTAGTTCTATTGGCCTATTCTACTTAGACCCATATGCCCGCCCAGGCAAACGCGGCGGCGCATGGATGGACGAATTAGTCAGCCAGTCATTCCTAAAAAATACCAAGCCCGTTGTCTACAACGCGCTGAACATCCCTAAGCCTGCAGATGGTCAACCTACGCTAATGACATTTGACGAAGTAAGCACCATGTTCCATGAATTTGGTCACGCTATCCACGGGCTGTTTTCACAAGTTAACTACCCAAGCCTAGCGGGTACTTTAACGGCACGTGACTTTGTTGAATTTCCATCACAAGCTAACGAAGACTGGAGCATTGACCCACAAGTATTAGCCAACTACGCCAAACACTATCAAACTGGCGAGCCAATTCCTGCAGAGCTATTAGCCAAAGTATTGAAGTCACATACCTTTAACCAAGGCTTTGGGACGGTTGAATACTTAGCCGCTGCACTTTTAGATATGGAATGGCACTCAATTACTGCAGACACCGACATCACCGATGTTGCCAGTTTTGAAAAACAAGCCTTAGCAAAACATGGGTTAGATTACGCCCCCATTGCACCGCGCTATAAAACCACCTACTTTAGCCACAGCTTCGGCGGCGGTTATGCTGCAGGTTATTACGCCTACCTATGGACTGAAGTGTTTGCTGCAGACTCGTTCTCTTACATGATGGCACACGGTGGACTCACTCTAGAGAATGGCCAAAAATACCGTGACACTATTTTGTCAAAAGGTAATAGCCAAGATCTCATGCAAGACTACATCGATTTTGCCGGTAAAAAACCTTCAACAGATGCGCTATTAAAGCGTCGCGGTTTGGTTCACTAACCCTTATTGATGTTACCGCCTCTCTTGTTCTGGCCATAAGCCCGCGAGAGAGGCTTCCCCACAATATTGTTGTTAAAAATGAATATAAAGGGCAAATATTGTACAAGCGAGAGCCTTTTTGTGTCATTTTGCACATTTGTTGCGCCATTAAACACTTCAAGGCTTTACATTTTCGTCAATACCCTTATTATTCACCGCGTTCGGAGGGATGGCAGAGTGGTCGAATGCACCGGTCTTGAAAACCGGCAACGGTTTATCCCGTTCTAGGGTTCAAATCCCTATCCCTCCGCCACATTCAAATAAAAAGGCCCGCTATTTATAGCGGGCCTTTTTATTTGGGCGAAAAATAGAGATTTAAACCCCGGGTCCTCTTCATTATAAGCAAGCTATCCCTCCACAATGTCCAAGAGCAATACGAAAAAGTATCATCAGACATTGCAGATTAATTATGGGTGTCACGATTAATTGCCCATTAATCAAAATAAATTTTAAAACGAGTAATTCTACAGGCTCGTTAGTTGTCAATTTAAGCGGCGTTTATTGGATATATCCTATAGTTAAAGAAAATCCAATACGAGGTGATTTATGACTGATAATAAAACGGAGGTTATGAATAAGAATAAACCAACAAGAGATGAAGTTGATATTCATAGAACTATAGTATTATGGCTTTTTTTAGCAACGTTGATATTTACTCTTTTACTCGCAATACCATTGGTCGTTGCAGAAATCATTCAAAAACCAATTTTTACAATACTTCCTGTTGTTGTATTTGCTGGAATCTTAGGTAGTTTTGTAAGTGCGTTAAAAAGAATTTACTCTTCAAATAATTAAGACACCCAAGATTGTTGGCTAAATATTGAGCGCTGAACTACACTTTATTTAAATAATTAAGACACCCAAGATTGTTGGCTAAATATTGAGCGCTGAACTACACTTTATTTACCCTTTCACAAACGGTAATTAAAGATGGCCAGACCAAGACAGACAATCGTTAGCCTGGAAGATACG
>NZ_JBSQBN010000101.1:0-16792 GCF_053850585.1 Shewanella sp. A22 | reverse complement strand
CTCAGGTATTCCACTTCTGTGTTACATCGATTTAAAAGGCAACAACCATTTCTACATCAATGTGCCTTGAATTGAAAAACCTGAGAGACTCTGAACTGACCAGATATTTAATGGGATTGGTATAAGTGAGCCATAATCGTATAATAATCTTAATCAACTCGCGGCCTGTTGATACGGAATAAGTCATAAATTCAATTTCTTACACCTATATTATATCCTCAATACGATCAATTATCGTGAATATTGACATAGTTAACCCACTGCCCTTGCTAGTTGCATAGAGAAGGTACTTTTTCTAAATCAAACTAAGCCGATTTTAGCGTTTGTAAAATACTGCAATCTTTTATTTGATGGTTTTTACAGCAGGAGGCCAGTGCTGCTAATGATTGTTCTAGTAAAGCGAGTTCTCGTTGGGTTTGTTGAATGCGAGCGAGTTGATCGGCAATGATATTGTCGACTAATGCGCACGACGATTTTGGGTCTTGTTGTGTATCAACTAAGCGCTTTATGTCATCAAGTCCGATGTTTAATTCTCTGCACCGTCTTATAAACACTAATGTTTCGATATCTTTTTCTAGGTAATGACGATAGCCATTACTGGTACGCATTGGTGGAGAGAGTAGACCAATTTGCTCATAATATCGGATGGTTTTAACCGATACCTGAGCAGTTGATGCCAATTCACTTATTTTCATATTGACCTTCCAGTGGCTGTAACCTTTAAGCTTAAGCATATCATTTTTCGATAATGTGTTGTTAAAAGGAAGTTGTATGTTGAGTTATTTTGCTGCGTCATTAATGTTGTCGCTAGGTGTTATTGGGGGGAGTGAAGCCAGTGCTGTGGACGACTCGATAAATACGTCTGGGCAGAGTACAAGTTACAGTGAGAGCTACAGTGAAAACCATGAACATTCTGAGCATGATGACTCGAAAGCGGATGTGGATGAGCACGAACACGAAGAAGAAATGGAAACTATTGTCATACAAGCCACTCGTTCTGGGCGGATTGCTGATGAGCAACCTATTCGCGTTGAGGTGATAAATCGCGAAGAAATTGAAGAAAAAGCGGCGATGAGACCGGGTAACATTTCTATGCTGGTGGCCGAAACTGGCGGAGTAAGATTACAAACAACGTCACCTGCGTTAGGCAGTGCCAATATTCGCCTCCAAGGTTTATATGGTCGTTATACCCAATTGCTGGCCGATGGTTTGCCGCTTTATGGAAACCAAGCTGCGTCGATTGGTTTGTTGCAAGTACCGCCGACCGATTTAAGTCGCGTTGAAATTATTAAAGGCTCTGCGTCATCACTTTATGGTGGTTCTGCACTTGGTGGGGTGATTAACCTTGTGTCTCGAACACCTGGTGATGAACTCAGCGGTGAAGTGTTGTTAAATTCAACTACCCGCAATGGTCAGGATGTGACCGCTTATTTTGAGTCGCCACTGAGTGAGAATGTAAAAGGGTCGATGACGGCAGGCGCTCATTATCAGGACGAACAAGATATTGATGGTGACGGTTGGATCGATCTGGCAGATTATGAGCGATACACGGTGCGTCCTCGATTATTTTGGGAAGGGCAAGAAGGGCAAACACTGTATGTGACTAGCGGGTTTATGACCGAGCAGCGTACTGGCGGTACTTTAGGTGATAATACGGTGGCAGATGGCACGTCGTTTGAGCAATCACAAGATTCAGATAGGCTTGATGGCGGCCTGGTGTTTACTATGCCGCTATTAGAGTCACTGACCTTTAACACTCGCGCATCGGCGATGGTGCAAGATCATGTACATGTGTATGGTGCTGATATAGAAGAAGACCAACACGAAAGTTATTTACTTGAAAATAGCATCGCGGGTTATACCGATAACAGTGATTGGGTTGTTGGTTTAGCGTATCAGTCTGAAATTTTTGCCTCTGATACGTTTCCAGAGTTTGATTATTCATATGACGTGCCTGGAGCGTTTGCTCAGCTTGATTATGAGCTGACAGACCAAATCACTACCTCTTACAGTGCGCGCATTGATGAGCACAGTGAGTATGGCACTCAATTTAGCCCAAGAGTGTCGGTGCTTTATCGCCCAAGTGACTTAACCATAAGAGGATCTTATGGGCAAGGGTACTTTGCCCCTACACCGTTTGTTGAAGAGATTGAGGCTGCAGGGTTATCAAGGTTAGCACCAATTGATAGCTTACAAGAAGAGCGCGCTAAAACGGCATCGCTTGATTTTACCTATACTTTTGATGATGCGGAAACGAGTTTGACGCTGTTTGGTTCTAATGTAGAAAACGTCACAAGTTTAGAGGCATTTTCTTTGAATAACGATGGCTCCTTAGACGCTGTTAGGTTAGTAAATGCATCTAGTGAAAGTCAGATCCGTGGTTCTGAAGTGTTACTGCGTTATTATTTGGGCGATGTAAAACTGACTGCAAGTTACTTGTATTTAGACGCAACTGAAGCTTCGCCTGACGGGCAAGGTAGAAGGGCGATTGCGCTCACACCACGTCATTCTGGTGGTTTTGTGGCCATGTGGGAGCAACATGGTAACTTTAGAGCTGGTTTTGAAGCCTATTATACTGGCACTCAACGTGTTAATGATAACCCTTATATTAATGAAACCAATCCTTATTGGCACCTTGGTTTAATGGGCGAAATTACGGTGGGTAGAGTCAGTTGGTTTATTAATTTAGAAAACTTACTCGATGTAAAACAAACGGATGAACACCCCATGTTACTGCCTAATAGAGCACCTAGTGGTCAGTGGACTACCGATATTTGGTCACGCAACGATGGGTTTATTGCTAATGCGGGTGTAAGAGTTAAATTTGGCCATTAACATATTCGCTTATGAGTTGGTTTAAGCTGTTACAAGTTGCAGATAAGTCGTCAGCGTAAAGTTGACGGCTTAGTCTTTGGTCCAAGTCATATTTTTTATTAGCAATTGTGCCTTACTCCTTTTTTTCTTACCTCTATTATGGGTTGTTCGATAGTCTGCTTACGTGATGGATGAGCAACCGTTGTCAAGCGTGTTTTAAGTACTTAACCAAGGTAGTAGTGCATTAATAGTATGAGTGATTGTGCTTGCCGAATCGGCTTGATAGCCGTAAATACGAATACCAAAAATCACGGTCATTAATTGTGCGGCATAAGCTTTAGCTTGTTGTTCTGTGTGGCTTTTACGTAAGTAATCAACATAAATTAGCTCAATATTGGCCAGTTGTGCTGAGGCAAACTGATACAGTTTATTGCCTTGTGATGCCAATTCCAGTTGCGTTTTAATTAAAAAACAACCGCAATAGTCGCAGGCTTTAGATTGCTCAACCAATTCTTGTAAAATTTGTTTAATCGCCACATTAACACTTGGTGCATTGGCCATTTTTTGGTGAACGGCGTTGATAGAAAATTCGGCGTAGCGTGCTAATGCGGCTTGGAAAAGCCCTTCTTTGCTTTCAAATTCATGGTAAATGCTTCCCGGTTTTAACCCCGTGGCTTTGGTGATTTGTTGAATACTTGATGCGGCATAGCCTTGTTGCCAAAATAACGTGATGACCTTGTCTAATACATCTTCTCGTTGATAGTGTTTCTTTGCCATAACATCGCACCTTTAGCGTACTTAATCTGTGGGTTAGCCCAATTGAATGTGTGTCATTAAGTAAGGCTTAATAGAGCATAATAACATTATTTGAATGACTGTTCAAAACGACTTGTTGTTAATGTGAAGTGCTCGCTTTCAATGCCATCAGTATGATGTGTTGGTTGAAGACATTGATACGGCGATTGATAGATACTTTACCTCTACTAATTTTAACCATTGTACCTATTTAAATTGTTCGACAATAAGATATCGATATCAAGATGATGCGTTAGTGGTTTTGATTTACTACATACAAAGACAAGTTGTCAGATATGCGAGGTAACTTATATCAGGCGTTGCCGTTCGTCACCTGCAAAATATGATTAACGTTCACTGTGTTAACGACCACTATTAACTGGGCTTTGGTTTACATTTGGAGGTTATTCATTTTGATAGATTAACTGACAACAGTTGCTTGTGATCTAAGCCGCTTACATGAATTAATCAACACAAATGAGTGATAGGTTGTAGCAGATTTTTAATATATTAGTATTAGATTTTTAGCCATATATGACATTTAAACATTAATTGTAATATACACAGCCAGAAGTGAGAGCGTTACTCATATTAAGGATATCGCAAGTGGTATTGAGAGTGATAATGAGCATTAGAAAAGTGAAACCAATTAAATGACAATGAGCGTTAGATACTTAGCTTTGCGGCTTTACAGTTCGTGATTAATTAATAATTAAATTAAGGGTTAAAAAACTTTATTTTTCAATGTCTAGCTTGTAAAAATTGACTTTGTCGTCCACAGTTAATGTCTGTAACTATTAACTTATTAAAAACATGACCAAACTATCTAACTATAAGAGCGCACTAAAATTGGGTTTGGGAGTATTTGCCTTGGGCTTAGCGGTCAGTGTTGGTGTTGCTCTAAATGTTAAGAATCAAAATAATATTATTGTTATGAAGTCGCTTACCTCGGTAACAGAGCAAGTTGCTAATAATATTATTGATCGTATCGTGTTGTATCAATATGGTTTACGAGGTGCTCGAGGTGTTATATACACAGTTGGTGAATATGATATTTCACGAGAATTTTTTAGAAAATACAGTTCAACCCGTGATTTTAACAGTGAATTCCCTGGTGCTAGAGGTTTTGGTTATATTAGACGAGTCCCTGCGGCGGCTGAAGCAGATTTTGTGGCTAAAACTAAACTCGATGATTGGCCTGATTTTAGTGTGCGTCAGCTGACTCCCCATGATAACGAACGCTATATTATTGATTATATAGAACCTATTGAACGAAACAGTGCTGCTATAGGTTTAGATATTGCTTCAGAAGAGAACCGACGAAATGCAGCGCAGCAAGCTTATTTAACTGGTGAGGTGCGGTTAACCGGCCCGATTACTTTAGTGCAGGCTACTGGTAACCCGCTACAGGCATTTTTAATTTTAATGCCGATTTACCAAACAGGGGTTACACCTGTTACACCAGAGGAAAGAGAGCAACAAGCTTTTGGTTGGAGTTATGCTCCATTAGTCGCAAATGAGGTTTTTGCAGATATATCTTTATCAAGAATATCAACTAAGTTATCGCTAGTAGATATTACTGATGATAAAAACACCGTGGCGTTTTATGAAACGCATGTAGATGATACGAGTAGACTTTCTCCATATAACCTGTCATTAGAACGAGAAATTTTTGGCCGTAAGTGGCGAGTTTCATTAACCGCTTATCCTAATTTTGTCAGTGATTTGCATTTAAGTAATCCTAGTATTGTCTTTATGAATGGCTTTATTGTGAGCTTATTGCTTGCTGGATTAATTGGTTTGTATTCGTTTAATTTACGCCGTAAACGAATACGCTTAGCAGATACCGCAAGACGAGCTAATATTCTCGAACACTCTCTTGATGCCATTATTAGTTATGATTGTGATGGTATTATTACTGGATGGAATCAGGGGGCGGAAAAATTATTTAATTATAAAGAACAAGACGTCATCGGTTTAAAAAGCATTGACTTTATTATTCCTGAAGAGGAACGAGAACGTGAAATATTGCATTTTACTCAAGTATTAAAAGGGAAACCAATATTAAACTATACTTGTCAGCATAAATGTAAAGATAATGAATTACTTTCTACCTCAATGACCTCTATGGCTATTTACGATGACGCCGGTGTGATCACCGGAGTGAGCCAGACTATTCGTGATATTACCGCGCAACAAAAAGCTGAAAAACAAATTTTAAGTCTCAATGCTCATCTTGAGCAGAAAGTCACTGAGCGTACCCATGCTTTGCAGCAAGCTTTATTAGAAAACAAAACCTTGCTTGATAATATTAACCAGCAATTACTTTATTCTGAAACAGATAAAGATGGGGTTATCCTTGCTGTTAATGATTATTTTTGTTTGACATCAGGCTTTAGCCGCGAGCAAATGATCGGTAAAAAACATTCCGTTTTAAAATCTAATGAACATGATGATGCGTTTTGGGCCAATATGTGGCAAACCATTACTGCTGGCCAAACGTGGCACGATGAGATTTGTAATCGAGATAGGCAAGGCAATGCAAAATGGTTTGATACCGTTATTGCCCCAGTGATGGACAATGATGGCCATCTTGAGCGTTGTTTTGCGCTGCGGATTGATATTACTGAACGTAAAAATACCCAATTCGAAAAAAACAAACTCGCCTCTTTACTGACTAATGTACTCAACGCCGCATCAGAAATTGCCATTATCTCCACGGGTAATGACGGCATCATTAATATATTTAACCGTGGTGCTGAGTTGTTGCTTGGTTATAAGGCGGAAGAAGTTGTGGGAATAGAAAGCCCTGCAATATTGCATATTCCAGCTGAAATACATCAACGCAGTCAAGAATTGACTGAAGAGTTTGGCGAAGATATTAAAGGTTTTGATGTTTTTGTGCATAAAGCAAGAACGCAAGGACCTGAAACGCGTACTTGGACGTATATTCGAAAAGATTCTTCTCAGTGTCAGGTGTCGCTGTCTGTTTCGGCCATGCGCGATCAAAGTGGTGAGGTTGTAGGGTATCTTGGTGTTGCCGTGAACATTGATCAAATGCTCAAGCAACAAGAAGAACTCGTGTCTGCTAGCAATCAATTGAGTAAAGCCGCTGAAGTGGCTGAGTTGGGCATATGGGATTTCGATTTAGTGACCGATGGCCTTCATTGGAACGAGCGTATGTTTGCGATGTACGATTATCCATTAGCGCTTGAAGATGAAGGGTTAAGTTACCAGCATTGGAAGCAACGGGTTCACCCTGACGATATAGAGATGGCCGAACTTGCCTTGCAACAAGCCATTACATTGCATGCCACTTATGAACCTACATTTAGGATTATTATTCATTCTGGTCAAATTCGTTATATTCAGGCAGGAGCCCAAATAAGTTACGACAAAGCGGGTAATGCCGTACGCGTGGTTGGGATAAACCGTGATATTACAGAGCAGCGTGAACTTGAACAAACCTTGCGGTTAGCCAAACAAGCGGCGGATGCTGCTAGTGCTGCAAAATCTGCATTTTTAGCTAATATGAGTCATGAAATACGTACCCCAATGAATGCCGTATTAGGGATGTTACAGCTTATTCAACATTCTGACATGAGCCGTCAACAAGCTGATTATGTTACAAAGGCCGAGATTGCTGCAAAGTCATTATTAGGTTTATTAAATGATATTTTGGACTACTCGAAAATTGATGCGGGAAAGCTAGAGCTTGATTTACACCCATTTCAACTCGAAACCTTGATGCGTGAATTAGCGGTGATGTTGGCGGCCAGTGCACAAAGCAAACATTTAGAAGTCATTTTTGATTTAGATCCTGCTATTCCGTACCTCATTGAGGGTGATGAACTGCGTTTGCGCCAAGTGTTACTTAATCTTGCTGGTAATGCGATGAAGTTCACGTCAGAAGGTCATGTTATTGTGAGTGTTTCTTGTAATA
Organism: Shewanella sp. A22; assembly: GCF_053850585.1. Taxonomy (NCBI): domain Bacteria; kingdom Pseudomonadati; phylum Pseudomonadota; class Gammaproteobacteria; order Alteromonadales; family Shewanellaceae; genus Shewanella; species Shewanella sp. A22. Next base: position 9,240 of record NZ_JBSQBN010000101.1, on the reverse strand, counting down.
AATTTGATAAAAATCAAGTGGGTATGACTATTTCGGTTGCTGATTCTGGCATTGGTATTAGCCAAGAGCAAGGTAACAAAATTTTCCAAGGTTTTGTTCAAGCGGAGTCATCAACTTCAAGGCGATTTGGTGGAACAGGGTTAGGTTTAGCGATTACTAAACGTCTCGTTGAGTTAATGGGCGGAGAGCTGGCGCTTACAAGCCATGTTGGTGAAGGAAGTCGCTTTTGGTTTGATTTGACGTTTAATATTGTCGAAGCCAATAACAACGCTGTGAATATTGATTTGCAAGGCTGTAACGTGTTGATTGTTGATGACAGTAAAATGAGCCGTAAAATATTATCGAAAACCTTAATGGCTCATGGTGCTTATGTTAATGAAGCACATAATAGCAAACAGGCAATCAATCTTATTGATCAAAGTTTACATGCCACCAATCACTACGATGTCATTATTATGGATTGGCGCATGCCTGATATGAATGGTCTAGAAACAGCCAACCATATTCAGGCCATGTTTTCAGCCGGTAAAGCGCCAGCGATTATTATGTTGACTGCATATGGTGCAGAGGTGATGGAACAAACTAAGCAATATCGTCAACAACCTTTTGTGAGTATGTTAACCAAACCTGTGACGGCGAATCTTATGCTTGAGGCGGTTTATCAAGCCATTAATGGTGTAGAGCAACTTGCACCACGTAAAAAAGTGACTCATTTTGCCTTAAAGGGTGTCAAAGTGCTGGTGGTTGAAGACAACCAACTTAATCGCCAAGTGATTGATGAATTATTGCGACTACAAGGTGCCGTTGTGACCTTGGCTAAAGATGGTATTGAAGGTGTTGATTGGGTCACTAAGTCAAATCATCAATTTGATATCGTGATTATGGACATGCAAATGCCGGTAATGGATGGACTTGAAGCAACACGTCTTATCCGTGCAGATGGCCGATTTAATGACTTGTCGATTTTAGCTATGACGGCTAATGCATCAGTGGCAGATAAAGCGTTGTGTCTTGAAGCGGGCATGAATGACCATATTGGTAAGCCAATAGACATGACAAGCCTATTGCCTTGTATGCTTGATTTGTTAGGACATGACCAAGCGTATCAGCAACCACTCAACCCAGCAGAAGATAACCTTCCGATTGTATTACCCGATGCGTTTAACGATGATGAAGCCGACGATGATATTATAGAGAATCCAGATTCTATTTTGCGTCGTTTTGGTGGCGAACGTGCATTTTTTATTGATGTGAAACATCACTTTTCTGTGGAGATGTTAGAGCAGCTATCTTTGTTAACTCAAGCATTTGAGCAACAAAATAATAAAGAGATTAGTATTATTGCGCACACCATTAAAGGGACCGCGAGTAATATTGGGGCTAAGCGACTTGCCGCTTTTGCTGCTACCCTTGAACAGAGTATAAAAAATGCCGTTGAGGTTGATCCCGTTGCGACGTTAAGCCAAATGCAAGGTCAGATTAATGATAGCTTGCATATGTTAGACACATTGTTTCCAGACGACACTGCAGAATTAACAAATAATCTAGAGAAAAAAGCACTGTTGCCGATACAAAGTGTAGGTTCGGATAAAGTTGACCGATTAATGGCGCTATTACTTGAGCAAAACTTAGATGCTATCGAATACCTTGAGCAGTTACTCAGCAATATAGAGCTTGATAAGCAGTTGTTAAGGTTAAAAGACCAAGTGAGTCAACTGGAATTCTTGGATGCTATCGATACCCTAAAATCGATAATGAAGGAGTGATGCGTGTTCATAGATGAGTATATTTCTGGCGTGGCGCCAGTTAGAGGTAAAATTTTGTTGGTTGATGATCAAGTTGTCAATATCAAGATATTGCATCAACTCTTGCAAGATGATTATGATATTTATATGGCGCGTGATGGTCATCAAGCCATTGATATGTGTAAAAAAGTTAATCCAGATGTCGTGTTGTTAGATATTGAAATGCCAATACTCAATGGTTTTGATGTTTGCGCACATCTAAAGCAAAACCCAGCTACGCAAGATGTTGCAGTTATTTTTGTATCCGGTCATTTTGATGAAGACAAAGAGGTGAAAGGGTTTCAGCTAGGTGCAGTCGATTTTATTCATAAACCTATTAATCCTGTGATCACTAAAGCGCGGATTAAAAATCAAATTATGTTGAAATATCAGACTGATTTGTTACGGTCTATTGCGTTGCTAGATGGATTAACTGGCGTTGCTAATCGTCGTAAATTAGAACAAACGTTGCCGTCGTGCTGGTTACAATGTGCCCGAGAAAAACTACCATTAACTATCATTATGCTCGATATTGATTTTTTTAAGCATTTTAATGACACCTATGGTCACACTGAAGGTGATGCTTGTTTACGTGTTGTGGCACAGAAAATAAAAGACACCGTTAATCGCCCTTATGATTTGGTGGCGCGCTTTGGCGGTGAAGAGTTTATTTGTATTTTACCCAATACCGATTTGCTTGGTGGTACTTATGTGGCTCAACAAATTGTAGACAGTATTGTGTCACTTAAAATAGCTCATTCGGGTTCTGATGTATCAAAATTTGTAACCATTAGTGCTGGAGTAGCGACGATTATTCCTAGTGCAGATGCGTCTTACCAACATTTAATCAAGGTTGCCGATAAACAATTATATTTATCAAAAGCCCGTGGCCGAAACCGAGTGATAGGTTGTGAAATGGAAGCGCTGGCATCTGCCTAAGAGCTTAAATGAACAGCTGCTCGATGCGATAAAAGCTGAGCAGCGAAACAAACTCTCTAGCGAACCCACTAAAATTTTTGTCGATAACTTAATGCATAAGCAATGTCTGCGCTGTTATCCATGTTCAAAAAATTCTCAACCATGGTAAATTCAATCGCGCTGTTATTGAGGTAATAGCGATAACCCAATATGGCTTCATTTGAGGCTTCTGAGAAGTTTTTATCCCAATCTACCATTCCATCATAGCGGTGATATTCTGCTAGCCAACCATGTCGGCCTGTGCGGTATTCATAACCGAGCCCAAGCATTAGGTAATAGGATTCAAAGGCTCTTTGCGATACGGGTTCATTATCGTGTAAAAAACTGACACCGACAGTCGAATTAATATGGTGATTGCCACTGTGATAGCCATAGTTGACTTGTACACTTTGCTGGAAACTTTCATCAGCGAAAGGGCCGGAATCGACATATTTATAATACAGTGTGCCACCTACCGATACACCGTGGTGAGCGCTTTGTAGTAGTTGGTAGCCGACATAAATATTCAATGCATTGTTGAGGGTTTCATTAGTAAAATCATCAATATTGATATTGTGTTTTGTAGAGCGGATCTGACTTTGATGTTTAGCTTGCTGTTTACGGCCGTTTTGATCAAACCCAAACGCATCGTGGAACCACATTGTGAGTGAGTCTAAATGATTATCTGCGCTAAATTGCCATGTGTAGCTAGCATCTAGTAATACATTATCAGAAAGTTGCCATTTTAGTCCGCTGCTAATGGCATTTTGATAATAATCAGCCAATAGTCCTTCAGACTCAGACCAAACACTGGCTGCGTTGGCGGTGATGTACCATTCTTTTTGCCCTTGTGGCAGTGAAAATCCTGACCGTAGTAATGGGCTGAGATTGATTGATTGCATTGGTGATTGTGCATACACCTGCAGTGGGCCGTAGTCATCAAAATTTACCACTTGTGCATATGCTGGCAAGATAGATGTTAGGCTCAGTATTGATACCAGTTTAAGGTGGGTTTTTATAACCATGTATCTATTTAACCTCTACTTGGGATAAGAGATGTAAAGAAAAATATAAAGACCAAACTATTAACATGTCACGTTTATCAACTTGTCATTTGTTTTCTTGTAAAACGAACCCTCTCATTACTCATCTGCTTAATCACTTAGATCAAGTGATTTATACACTCTCAAGTTAACTATTTTCAGCTGATAATATGGAGTGTAATGAGTACAAAACAATAGTATTTGAATACTAAAAAAGCATCTATTATGACGTTCAGTTATAACCTAATCTCATGCCACCATACTATGTAAAATCGTGAATAGATACCTCTGACATTTTATGTAACAGTTTATGGTGTTTTTTATGGCAAACGGTTATTTCATATGAGGTTAATCAGTTTTCTACTGATTAGATTTATACTTTACTCATGCTGAAATGGTTTACACTTGAGCCGCTATTTTTTGATGGAGATTATTCCATTGTTCAGGAAACTTACCATCTAGCATATACACAAAGGCGATGAGTTCTGCTATCAATAAATACAGTTCTTTAGGCACTTCGTCACCTAATTCTAGGAGCTGCAAAAACTCGCTTAAATGTGGATCTTGATGGATATGGATCCCTGCTTCTTTCGCAATTAATATGATTTCTTCGGCCACTAAATCTTTACCAGTAGCAGTGATTTTGGGGGCGCTTTTACCATCAAAACTAAGTGCGACAGCTTGTTGGTTTTTGTTAGCATCGTCTTTCATCATATTCTCTATTAGGCTCGCGTTTTTACTAAGTAATGATCACCAGGTAATAAGGTGGCTGGAATTTGGGCTAGTTGTGTTGTGAGTTTGCCAGGAGTAAACCCTATCTGGGTGATCTTATCTGCTAATGCTGAGTTAAATTGCTCTACTTTCGTCAGCAACATTTGATTATTGCCTTTAAATTGAATATCAAGCACGTCTGCTTGTTTATGAGCACAGATTAATAATGACCCTTGGGCTAAATTAAACTTGAGCTGAAGTTTCCATCCAGTCTTTTTATTGTCATCATTATCTTGTTCTTGCTCAAATTTACCTTCAAATTGCTCATCACGTTGGTTAATTGAGTAGGGCAAAGCAAAGTACCACGTCATGGCTTGATTGGGGTCAGTGCTTGCGTGTTGATATAAGGAAATACTACTCGCCAATTGTGCTAGAGAATCTGCTCCCCCTAGTTTGTCTAATGCCGCTAATAGTCCTGAATTTGCACTGAGCTTACTGAGTGTCCGTTGTTGTAACTGTGTAAGATGTGCTTGAAGTTTATCGCTAATCCCTGTGCCCGCTGATTTTGTTTTTACCCCTAATAATAATTGGAACAGCGTGGTAATCGCACTGCCGGAGAAAAGCGGCGAGGCTTGTGAACCTATTGAACTATTAACCTGTGTTTGTGCAAGGTTAAGCGCAGCTAAACTGTATAATTCGCTGCTGAGTAATGCCGGATCTGTTAATGCGCTTAAGGGTTGGGGACTCATCTGAGGTAAATGCTTAAACAGTTCTGTGGCCAAGTTATGTGGAATTTGTTGGCTGAGTTGCTGCCTTATTGGCATGGCTCCTGCCTTTGACAAGGCTTTGTTTAACACTTCAATGGGAGCTGGCTCTTTATTTATTTGAGCTGAATGACCACTCTTGCTAACACTTTCAGCTGTTTGCGTTGGGTTTTTACTCTTGTTCTCGTTGATGTCAAGCGACGGTGTAGTTTGGCTCGATTGTTTTGTTACCGGTGGTATAGATGTGTTATTGCTCCCCGTTGTGTTGCTTGCGGCAAGTTTTGTATTTTGATTTGAAGATTCTGGTCCCCATTTTACGGTTGTGTTGCCTTGGGGAGCGGTTGAGGTCGAGCCCGTTGCTGTTGAAGCCATGTTTTGTTGAGTGGTACTGACTTTTCCACCATTATCGGATTGTGGTAATGGGGTTGCTTCGAGTTTTTTTAGAAACTGACTGAGGATTTGTGCTGGTTCATTTTTCGTTATCACAATATTTGTTGTTTGAGTCGATTGTGTTTGAGGCATTTTTGCCGACTTTGTTAAATCAACGTTTACCTCAGCGATTACAGGTGTAAGTGCGAGTTGTAATTGTTGGTTTTGTACCACCACTTTTGCCAAATATTGCCCTGAATTTAATGATGTGTTTGCGGGTAAAGGTATGCTGGTACCACTTGCAAATGTCAATTTTCCTTCGGACAATACTGCCGTTGGGAGTGGATAACCTTGTGTCCTAGTGGCTAATGTTGCGAGTTGCTGCGTCGATACACCATTTTGTTTTGCCAAATCTTCTAATGCTGGTGGTAAAGCAAGCTGGATGGGTTGGGCCAACAGGACTAATCGAGTTAAGATTGTTTGGCTAGGTTGTGTGGCGGTTGTGTTTGATGTCGTTGCTTGCGAGCTTGATGTGCTAGCTTGGTTGTTGATAGTCTCAGTTTGTTGCTGGGTGATACTTGATGCTGCACGAGCGACAAGCTTGGCCTGATCGCTAGCAATAACAACTTGAGCAGTCTGTTGTAATAGCTTTTGCAGTTCAGCTGTTTTGTTGAGTTGATATTGTTGGTTGTCAATTGTGATGTCGAGTTGGGCCGGTGTGGGTGATTGCTGAAGCTTGACTGGCAATAATGCTGTCGCAATATCAGATTTTGTCGAAGACGGTACATGGGTTGTTTGTGGTGGAACAGGTGTTTTTTTCGCTTGTTGAGTATCTGGCACAGTTGCTTGACTTGCATCTGCAGGTTTTAATGTCACGGTATTGACCGCTTTAGGAGAAACGGTAGTCGGCACTGCCATAGAAATCCTATCTAACAAACATGTTTATCCATCAAAACCAATCAGTATGAGAGTAAAAAATATCAACTTCATTTACAATTTTTTGATTGATATTGTCAAAAGGCACAGTATCCTTAGCCCTCTTGTTACCTTTGTTGGGCAACTCATTTGGGGTTTATTGCCATTTACAACTACCATTGACAATAATGGCTAATGGTAACAGAGACATATTAGCAAGGTTTAGCGGTTAAATATCGTCTGATGACCAGCTAATACTCACTTGCTAAATTATATCGACTTGAACAAAAATTGCTTTAATAAAAAGACAAAATAGCAGTTTATTGGGTAGTCCCTTTTTTGTCATTTAAAGAGAGTTGTATGAAGTATAAATGGATACTACTTCAGGTGATTGTCGCTATGAGCATGCCTGTATATGCCAAAGCTGAAACACCTCAAGTTAACCCCTCATCAGTTGCAGCGGTTGAAATCAAATATACCGATCCTCGCGATCCATTTGAAGCGCTTAACCGCACTATGTGGGATTTTAATTACCTGTTTTTAGACCGGCATATTATTCGTCCAGTGGCTCATGGTTATAAAAATTATGTCCCTAACCCTGTTAGAACAGGTGTTAACAATTTTGTTTATAACTTAGAAGAACCAAGTGCATTGGTGAATAACACCTTGCAAGGAAAGTGGCGATGGGCCGCAAATGCAGGTGGCCGTTTTACGGTCAATACCACCATAGGTCTGCTTGGGCTGGTGGATGTTGCTGATATGATGGGAATGCATCGTAAACAAGATGATTTCAACGAAGTATTAGGTTATTACGGTGCACCGAATGGTCCTTATTTTATGGCTCCTTTTTATGGCCCAATAGTAACAAGAGAAATCGCCTCAGATTGGGTGGATGGTCTATACTTTCCTTTATCAGAGTTAACGATGTGGCAGTCGGTACTTAAGTGGGGATTAAAAGGTTTAGATGCTCGAACTAAAGCTATTGATCAAGAAAGATTATTAGACAATGCGCTTGATCCTTATGCATTTGTAAAAGATGCTTATTTTCAGCATATGGATTACAAGGTTTTTGATGGTGATTTACCATCAACTCAAGTAGACGATGAGTTACTTGACGAATATTTAGATGAGCTAGAGTAGCCGAGGTTTTTGACAACCTTGGCAGTCTACGTTTGTGAGGTTGTTGTATGGCACTAACTGATGTCGAGATCCTCTTTGTTGAAGATGACCCGATATTTCGCCAAGTCGTTGCTGATTTTTTGCAGCGTCAAGGGGCTCGGGTTCAACAAGCCTGTAATGGGAATGAAGGCGTTTTATATTTTTCACAAGCCATTTTTGATATCGTTATTGCAGACTTAAGCATGCCAGGTCTTGATGGCTTGTCGATGCTTAAGCAAATGCAAATTATTAATCCTGCTGTACCCGCTATTGTTATTTCGGGTAACGATGTTATGGCAGATGTTGTAGAAGCATTACGTATAGGCGCGAGTGACTACTTAACTAAACCTATCGCGGACTTGTTTATTATTGAGCAAGCGATAATACAGGCGATGATGTCTGCGGCTAAACCAATGGATGTGACCGGCTTGTCGCATTTACAAGAAATGAATGAACTGTCTTACCAGGAGCTGACGGATAATTTATTTTTGCTTGAGCAAAGCGCACAAGCTGCTAAGAGTGTTCAGCAACAATTATTTCCAGCGTCTCACATCTCTTATCTCAAAGTGGATATCAATTATAGCCTGTTTAAAAACAATGATGTAAGTGCTTACTTTATCGATTCGACTATGGTGGGTGAAGATCATTTAGTTATGTATATGGCACATTTTTCGCCAGAAGATAACAGTGCGGCTTTTGGCTGTGTTTTATTACGCAGCTTTATTAATCAAAAACTTAAGTTATTTAGAAATGGGTTAAGTAGCACGTTAATAGAACCCGATAATATGTTGGCTTACCTAAATGAGCGTATGGTGAAGTCTGGATTGCATATTAATACTGATATTATTTATATGTGTATTGATTTGACCCAATACCGTGTCGTTATTGGGCAATCAGGGAAAGGATTAAGATGTTATCTGCGTAATGGTAATGACCTGACTCCGCTAGTATTACCTGAATCACCATCACTTGGCTGTGTGTTATGGAAAAAGCCGAGTCTACAGGCTCGAGTTTTATTACGTGATGAGCAGATTTGTATCGGTACGCATTTTTATGAGCATAAACAACAATTGCTTGAAAATCACTTTACGGGTTTGGTTTATCAATCTGACATTAAGGCTGGTGGTTTTATGCAGTTAGCTTACAAGTAATGTTTAACCCTTAAACTTTGCCGTTTGTTGTATAACCAGTTGCAACCATTTCGTTTTGGCTCCTTGTTGGCAAGGTCGTTATACCAATCCTATTAAATATGTGATCTTTCAGCGGGAGTTCAAAGCGCTGTAGGCAAGGCAGATGATTGAAGCGAATAGTGATCCTCGGTAACAAGCTCCTGCGTTACTCTACCTCCAGCATTTGACCGCCATGGATGGTGGGAATGTGTTATTTTTTATGGAAAAAAATAGACCATGCAGTCGTATTTTTAAAGCATCTAACGAAGCATAAAGGACTTTGAAACCCGCCAGAATGGAGTCTCTCAGGTATTCCACTTCTGTGTTACATCGATTTAAAAGGGAACAACCATTTCTACATCAATGTGCC
>NZ_JBSQBN010000100.1:0-17351 GCF_053850585.1 Shewanella sp. A22 | reverse complement strand
GTGTCACAATACCAATTACTACCTCAAATGCCTTTAATGTAGCTAGCTACACCAGCAGTCATTTGAATTGTACTTGGCACTGTGACGCAGCCTAAAATAGATCACACTTCAATAAGGACTGGTATAACAGCTATACATTACGCTTCAACGCCCCAGTCCTTTTATCTAACAAGGTGTCAGCCATGTAAACTGACACCTTTGCCCCGCTCAACGCACCTAAAACAACCAAAGATAATCGTTCATCTATCGTTTAGTGGTATCAACAAAAATCTTCAGCATGTCGATACGGCTTTATCATGCTGCATTCGTACACCAGAGTTAGCACCATTAGTAAAATAAGTTAATTCTTTGACTCCTACCTATACTCATCCAACAATTCATACCGAAAATACAAATTTTTATTCAAATACTTAAACCGTGCCTTTTTACAATTAAGACACTTTGGTATGACAGCTTAAATAATTTGGTAATAATGCGTTGCAATTATTGGTAATGTGTTATATAAATGTTACCGTTGATTAAAACAACAACAATTGGTTATACCGAAAGGTAATACCAAACAAAAAATTCTTTGGGGGGAATTATGAAGTTGAATAAAATAAGCGCTATGTTCCGTAGTGCAAAAAGCAACGCTAACAATATCACAATTTTTGGTGCCACTTTAACCGCAATGTTAACAATGCCAGCAGCATTTGCAGCAGACACAACAGAACAAGTTAACGCAGAAAAAAGTGAAATTGAAGTAATTGCCGTGCGAGGGATATTTGGCAGCTTAAAAGCGGCTAACTTACTCAAACGTACCGACAATCGTATTGTGGATGTGATTGTTGCTGAAGACATTGGTAAATTACCCGACAACAACATTGCCGAAGCATTACAACGAATCACTGGGGTATCTATCGAGTCTGATTTTGGTGTCGGTGAGTCTGTGACAATTCGTGGTGTATCAGAAAATCTTATTTTGCTCAATGGCCGTTCTACTGCTGGTCCCGGACGTGGCGGCGTAAGTTTAGATGATTTTCCTTCAAGCTTTTTAAAAACAGTTGAAGTCATTAAATCACCAACACCAGAAATGATTGAAGGCGCTTTAGGTGGCACTGTTAATATGCAAACCGTACGCCCTTTAGAACTTTCTGAGCCACTTTTTGCACTCACACTCGACGGAGAATACGCAGATAAAACCGAAAACGTAGCACCAAACTTTACGGCTGCAATGGGTAACAACTGGGATTTAGGTGATGCAGGTACATTTGGCGCTTCAGCCAACGTGTCATACCAAGACCGCGAATTACGTCGTGATGAATTTTTTAACAAAGTAAACTTACAAGACGACATAGATATTGATGGCGATGGCGTTGTAGATGTATCGGGTGGCCCAAACGGTAAATACATTCGTAGAACAGAAAGCACAGTAGAACAAAAAACAGAAGAACGTGAGCGTACCGCATACGGATTATCGTTGCAGTGGGCTCCAACCAACGAAGATGGCAATATTTACATCGACATGAACGCAACAAAACTCGATGGGGGCCAAGCGGCTTATTCTATCTTGGATGTTGGCGGAACAGCCGTTGCGAGAAGCGATTCTTACTATGATGCCAATGGCCAACTTCATAACTACGATTTAAGCGGTGTACTTGTTATTCCTAAAACATGGAGTGACTTTACAACCTCAGAAACATCTTCTCATGCTATTGGCGGAGAGTGGAATATTACCGATAACATCGAAATTTCAGCTGAATATTCCATATCAAAATCTGAAGAACGTCAAACAGCCTCTGAATTTAATTTACGTCCAATTGAACGCACAGATCCTACATTAAGCCTTACAACTCATACCAGTACAGCAAGCTCTACCAGCGGCAGCGGAATACCCTCTTATGTGTATGCCGACACAGGAATGTTGACTAACCCAGACAATCTTGTTTTTCGTGAGTTTTACCACAAAACATTAGACACAGACAACGAAGAACAAGCATTACGATTTGACATTAAACTCCATGATGTTGGCGTAGACTTTATTACAGCAGTAAAAGCAGGTGTGCGTTTTACCGATAGAGATTACAGTGCTAACCGTTATGATTTAAAGCCAAACGGAAACACACTTAAAGACTCTTATAAAAAAGCCACAAACGCTGACGGCTTGTATAGCCCCACTTGGATTGACAACCCAATTGTCAGCGACAGTTTTACAACCATTAATGCAAAGAATTCATTCGATCAAACGGGTTTATCTGGTCAAAATGACTTACTAACATACAATGTATATGACGCTGAACGCTTAAAAGATGCTCAAGCCACCTATCTGCTAGTACAAGAAATGCTAAAAGATACGTCCTATGCCATGAACGGAAGCTTAGCCGACAACATGGTTGAAGATACCGGGGCATACAAGTCTATCAATGAAAAAACCAGTGCGATATACGCTCAATTCCATCTCGACTTTGAAGATCTTACCGCTGTAGTGGGTGGACGTTATATTCAAACAGAATTGGACTCTAGCATTGTAGAATCTGTGGATACTAACGGTAATAAAATACTCAATACCGGCAGTAATGATTATTCAGATTTTTTACCTAGCTTAAATGTCACCTATAATTTATCAGAAGAAACCTTAATGCGCTTTGCAGCTGCAAAGGTCATGCGCCGAGCTGATTTTGATGAATTAAGCCCTGCATTATCAATCGATAACTCTTTAGTTACTGGCACACAAGGCTCTTATCAATTAGACCCATACCGCGTAACACAGTATGACCTATCAGTTGAACATTACTTTGGCGACGGTGGCATAGTGTCAGCGGCTATTTTCTACAAAGATGTAAAATCATTTACCCAAACAGACAGCAGCTGTTTAGCTGATTCAAGTACCATTAATGGCCAAAATACCACTCAATGGGACAATATTTGTTTACTTGATACCGCAGGTCAAAGCCAAGGTGACATTATAAATGCTACCCAAGATCAAGGTCTAGCTTATGTCGATGCCCAAAAAGCTGCGGGACGTACAGGAATAAATATCGAAACAGATGTCAATGGTGGCAGTGGTGAAGTAAGAGGTTTGGAATTAGGTTATCAACAACAGTTTAGTTTCTTACCTAGCTTTTGGTCAGGCTTTGGCGTTAACGCCAACTACACTTATGCTGACAGTGAGCAACCCGATGGCAACCCATTACTTAACATCTCAAAACACACAGCCAACACCCAGCTTTATTGGGAAAGTGAAGACGTGCAACTCCGTTTAGCTTACAACTGGCGTGACCGTTATTTAGATGACCAAAGCACCAAACGCGTACAAACCGTTGGCGCCTTAGGTTATAACGTTTTCAACCAAAACAATCCATTAGCTGATAATTATGACCCTACAGTCGGTAATAGTTATCGAGAAGCCAGAGGCCAATTTGATTTCTCTGTAAGCTGGGACATTAACGAAAACTTCACCGTTGTCGCCAATGCAGTTAACTTAACTGGCGAGCCTATTGTTTACACTACAGAGCTTGACTCTATCTGGGCTTACAGCGAAGCAGACCGTCGATACACGCTTGGTGTTCGAGCAAAATTCTAATCCGGTAAAACTAAACGTATAAGCCTATCGACCTTGATAGGCTTTTTTCTAACAAACCAACAAAAGCTAACGATACAAATGGCGATAACGTTGAGCGTATCCACCCGAAAAGTTCATCATATTGTGATGACAAACAACCATTAGCCTCAAAATGGTTTACCAAGATTATAACCAAAAACAATATTGGTATGTCCATCACCAACAATTGGTTGACAATGTGGTCAGGGTTATTTAATATTTTGTAATACAACTTGGTAAACTTATGTAATATTTTGTAAAACAGATTACTCATATAAATAACATCGCGCACACAACACTAAGTGGGCGATGGTCGTTATCAAATAAGCATTACCCAATATATTTAGGAGTTAAATATGACAAAACCAGTCATCGGTTTCATCGGTCTTGGCCTCATGGGCGGCAACATGGTTGAGAACTTGCAAAACAGGGGTTACCAGCTAAATGTAATGGACCTTAACAAAGAAGCGGTTGCTACATGTGTTGCTCGCGGCGCTACGGCAATCAATTCGGCTAAAGAGCTTGCAGCAGCCAGCGATATTGTTATGTTTTGTCTTACCACATCTGCCGTGGTTGAAAAGTTAGTTTATGCCGATGACGGCATTCTAGCGGGCATTAAAGAAGGAGCTGTACTCATTGACTTTGGTACTTCTATACCGGCTTCAACCCGTAAAATAGGCGCAGATTTAGCAAAAAAAGGTGCCGGTATGATAGATGCCCCACTTGGCCGTACACCGGCTCATGCTAAAGATGGCTTACTTAATATCATGGCCGCTGGTGATATTGACACATTTAACAAAGTTAAACCGGTACTCGATGACCAAGGCGAAAATGTATTCCACCTCGGCGCACTTGGCGCAGGTCACACCACAAAACTGATTAATAACTTTATGGGCATGACCACAGTTTGTGCCATGTCACAGGCTTTTGCTGTTGCCGATCTTGCCGGTGTTGACCGCAAACAGTTATTTGACATCATGTCGGCAGGCCCTTCTAACTCCCCTTTCATGAAGTTTTGTAAAAACTATGCCGTTGATGGTGTGAGTGATTTAGGTTTTTCAATTGCCAATGCCAACAAAGATTTAGGCTATTTTTTAGCGATGGTAGACGATTTAGGGACTCAGTCTAAAATTGCAGAAGGCTCTTCTGCTAATCTTCAAGCAGCATTTGATGCAGGTTTAGGCAATGGTAACGTACCAGAGATTTTCGACTACTTTCTTAAACTAGAAAAGTAATCAATTTAGTCTCGTTGTGGGCACAACACCACGTTAATGGTGCCTAAAATCATAAGCACAGATATCAAAACATGATATCTGTGCTTAACTTTTAGTTTATTAGGTAAGTGAGTTTAATTGACACCCTAATCATCTCATTCATTAAAACAGAAACGCATAACTTACCTATTAGTATTATCTACACAATCAATTAAACGGCTGCATCAACACAATCTACAGCCGTTTTCATTCAAGCTTCTGTTGGACATCAAACTCATCGTTAGTACGTCACAAAGCTCACAACCATTGATAAATATTTTAAATATTGAAGTTATACTTGATGTAAAATCGAGTATCGGTAAAGTCATCGCCACTCTCTTTTTCAACAATGGCATGTCTTGCACGCACACTTAAACCTTTCATCCATTTATCAAGTGAATAACCTAACGATAAATCTGTTTCATCTACCTTGCTATCAGATATGTCCGACACATCAAATTGACCACGATAAACAAACGCTTTTAATCCTTTAATGCCAATGGCACCAAAATCATAACTCAATTTAATTGCTTTAGCCGTTTCGTTGGCACGATTGCCCGCTTGAGTTGACTGCATAATCACCACTTTATCGTCACCCCAAGGTGCTAAAAGCGCATCGTCGCCTGTTTCGCCATATTTTAACATCAAATCGGCACCTGCAAATTTAACGCCTAAGTCAACACCATATTGATAAGTGTCAAAGGCTCCGCCAGTTTCATCGCCTATTGATTTCTCAATCAGATAAGAAGGTGCTAAATACACATTTGTGTCGCCAATGTCAGTAGACAGATTCACTTTTGCATGGGTTAAATTGAACACATCCGCCATGTTATACGTCCACAGCGATGCATTCGCTTTTATATCATCAGAAGCAAGTTTGTAGTTTGCCCCTAATACATAAACTGGATTATCAGCAACTTCGGTCTCTGGTGAGATGCGATGATCTCGCACTAAGTCAGCTTTTATTGCTTCGTTAACTTTAATGAAATTATTTTCATTCCAACCAATTGAATCAGTTATATAAAATGCTGACAAAGATAAATTTTCAATCGTTTTATTGGTGACAGAAAAACCTCGATACGATCTTGGTATAGCACGAATATCATGTGGATTCATATAAGGTGAACGTATTTCTTGCGCACCAAGTCTAAAGGTAGTGTTCCACCACTCGCCTTGCACATAATATTCTTGCATACGGTTCACGTTTTGGTGATCACCATTGGCATCTGTTCCCAACAAGCTATATACCGCTTTAGTATCATCGGCCCACAATTTGTTTGATGACGCAAATGTTGTCCCAAAACTAATACCGTTGACCTCCGCTGTTTTGTAATAAAATAAACCACCAATTGATGTATCGTGTTTGTCTTGAGTGGCACCTTCGTAATCTTTACTGAAATCAAATAGGCGCAATTGTACTTTCATGCTGCCTTCAGAAAACATGTTGTCAACTGTAGTATCTGCAATAGCAGGTACTGATAATACAGACAAAATAATGGCCGCAAGGTATGTCTTTTTCATTTTCTTTTCCTAGTAGGATCTATGGTTGAAGAATTGTCTTTAACTACAATTAACGTTGTGCAACATGTTGCCCAGCAAGGCGCCCGAAGGTTGCAGCGCGACCGACACTGATCGCAATAATGGGGAATGGATAATCATTCGCCCCACCAAAAAATCCGCCCGATGCATTACCTGCGGCATAAAGCCCTTCAATGACGTTTTCGTTTTTATCCAATACCTGCATGTCGGTATTAATATTTAACCCACCCAATACAGTGGATACACAAGCAAGCCTTGGGATGCAGTAAAATGGTGGTGTGTTGATTGGGGAGAGATCAATGGCAATTTTACCAAAATCTTCATCTTGGCCTTTTTTAAATAACTCATTGTATCGGTTAACACTTTTTACTAAGTTTTCTGGTTCTATGCCGGAAAGACGGGCCAGTTCTTCAATTGTGTCAGCTTTAATGATGGTGCCTGCTTTGAGCGCTTTAGCGAATAAGTCAGGACTAATAGGACTCGTTACCCTTGGTGGAAACTGCTTAATATTGGCTTGCCAATTTGCATCCAAAATATTGTAATAATACCCATTGGCTTTCGGCCCTTTAGTGGTCTGGTTACCCATTAAATAGAATGGAATATCTTCATTAGTAAAGCGTAAACCATCATTTAACACCGACAACCAAGGTTGACCACGTCCAGGTGCGTCACCTTTGCCGATATCGAGACTTGAATGCACATGGGCCATTTTAGTATGAGGTGCAGACTCTAAATCAGCTCCAATCCACATGCCCATTAAATGACCATCTCCGGTATTAAATGCTGGGGTATAGTAGCTGCTAAAACCAACTGCAGACGGGCAATACTTGGCAACCATGTCTAGGTTTCCGCCGTAATCACCTGTGCATAAAATGACACCTTTTTTAGCATTAAACTGAGTATATTTACCGGTGAGTTCAGATTTACTGATAACACCTGTTACCCGGCCTTTTTTATCACGAATAAGCTGCACTGCGGGTGAGTGAAAGCGGAAATCTACCCCCTTTTCAATGGCAACTTTAGCAACAACGTTCATTGCCTTCATTAAGCCACCTTTCCAAGTATGAGCAGTAGAAAAAGCGTTAAACCAATGCTTACCACCACTTTCGCCCGTAGGCGTACCAGCATGGCTCAAAAACTTGGCCGGTAATCCTTGTGCTGTTGTAATCTTGTTTACCCAATCGAATGCTTCGCCACTATGATCCGCCCACTTTTTCACTAATCTAAAGTTGGGTTTATTTAAGCTTTGAAACATAAACTCATTAATGGCATCCATTTTGTTAATATGACAATTTTTTTGTAGCTGTAATGCAGAATCTATTGCCCCAAATACAGTCCCGTGGCACATAACAACAGGCCCTTTTTGAAGTACGATGGTGCTAGCGCCCGCTTCAAAGGCTGATAAACTTGCTGTGACGCCAGAAATCCCCGCCCCCACAACAACCACATCTGTTGTTACCGTTTCACTTATTTTCGATGCAGGAATGGGTGCCGGAGGCGTTTCAAACCCTACAGAACAATCAAATTCCGAATAAGGTTTCGCTTCAGCTTGAGATGCCATTCCAGGAAGTAAACTCGTAGAAGCAACACCCAATGCCGAAATGGCACCTTTCCTGATGAAGTCTCTACGTGTAACATCTGCTATTTTATTATTTTTAGCGTTCATAGTTGCCTCTCAATATCACTATTTAATTTGTTTCCAGCGTGCAGGAAGGGTCTTCATCCAAGGTTGTACATGACAATCTGCACACATTAATGTTGATGCTTGATGCATGCTGTGGCAGTCAGCACATTGCATATCGCCAACATGTTGAGAATGTGGAAACACTTCATCACCTTTATATTGATAGACAACCTTTTTATTAACATCTTCAATGTCATGGCAACTGAGGCAAAATGTATCTCCTAAGTTTAGTTTTGCCGTATTTTTTGTTATTTTGGGTAAGCCATCATCATGGCAATCTTTACAAGACAGGCCAGCATCTCCATGTGAACGAACTAAAAAGTCCCCTGACTTAATTGAGTTGGAATAATATTTTAAATCTTTTTTTACGTTGTCTTTTGCTATTGCTGGATTTAAGTTTATAAATAAAACAACCACCACAACAGATAACGCGGTAAGGTATTTTTTGGTCATATTTAAATGTCCTACTTCTATTATTTAATTTCTTTTGAATCTAAATAGGTGCAAGTGTAATAAATAATATTTATTACTTTTTATAAAAGACACAAACTCACTTATTAGCGTCATCATTGCTCTGTGGTTGTGCTTCTATGAATCGACTGTAAATGTTAAAGCCACTTTAAGGTCAATCAGCTTGCAGCGATACAAACTGGTTTTGTGACCATGTTCTGATTTATGTTGTAAATGGGAGGATGGGCCTGACATATCACATTAAACATATGTATTTTTTCAATGTGTGGTCAGTTTCTACATATGGTTATTTCATTATTGTTATGATGTGTACATGCATTTGACAGCAACGTTGCATCACATTTACGTGTAAAAAAACAAGCATTCGTGTTGTATTGATTGATATTTATTGGTAGGAAAGATTTTTTTATGAAACTGAAGATCAAAGAAGTAGCAAAAATTTTTAACTGCACAACAGAAGCACTTCGGTTCTATGAAAAAGAAAATGTGCTTATTCCTAAGCGAGACCCTGAAAATAATTATCGTTATTATGGTGTGCAACATTTAAAACTATTGTCTAAATGTAACTTTTTCCGTTCTGTCGGTTTCTCTGTTAAAGAAGTAACTGACATCATGGACCATGGCACAATTAACACAATTGGTAACGAATTACGAAATAGAGAAACAGACCTTATAAAAGAGGCTGAAAGATTACTTGAAATTAGCCGAACACTAGCAAACTATCGTAATAAAATTGAAAGTATCCCTTTAGAACTGAACACATTCAATGTGGTAAACAGCCCTGAAATGTTATTACTTATCAATCAACACAATGATGATGTATTTAATCAATCTGAGTATTTAAGAGTGACGGCAAGTCTTTTAAAATGTTTCCCATTTATAAATATATCTATATTGGTTAAACAACACGATGTGTTAAATGAAAACCATTGGTCACGCTACCATGGATACAGCATTAATAAATCGAGCAGGTTTTATAATGATTTTAATCAAGAGGCACTAATCACTACCATACCCTCAAAAAAATGCTTATACACCATACAGTCTTTTAATTTAACTCAAGACAGTAAAATGCGTGCAATCCAACGCATTAAAGACTTTATTAACAATAATAATTATATTGTTAATGGCGACATGATTGGTAATCAACTGTTTGTAGACAATGAAAAATACCTTGACCGAAAAAAGCCTGCAGGACTTATATATTATGAATATTGGATACCGATAGAATAGTTATACCAATCCCATTAAATATCAGGTCAGTTCAGAGTCTCTCAGGTTTTTCAATTCAAGGCACATTGATGTAGAAATGGTTGTTCCCTTTTAAATCGATGTAACACAGAAGTGGAAAACCTGAGAGACGCCATTCTGGCAGGGTTCAAAGTCCTTTGTGCTTCGTTAGATGCTTTCAAAATACGACTGCATGGTCTATTTTTTTCCATAAAAAATAAGACATTCCCACCCTCCATGGCGGTCAGATACTGGAGGTAGAGTAACGCAGGAGCTTGTTACCGAGGATCACGATTCGCTTCAATCATCTGCCTTGCCTACAGCACTTTGAACTCCCGCTGAAAGATCACATATTTAATAGGATTGGTATTAGATAGCTTCAAACCAGACTCTAGAAAGGGATAAGCTTGTGAACTTGATAAAATAAAGCCTTGAAGGGAGCATTTTCAAGGCTTTAGTGATAGGTGGATGATAAGATTTAGCTATTTACCAATGGTGAAATAGTACCTTAAGTAAAGTCGCGTATCGTTATAGTCGACCCCGGTTTCTTTCTCTACAATAGCGTGTCTGGCACGAATACTTAATCCTTTACACCATTTATCGAGCTTATAGTTAATGGCAAAATCTGTTTCATCAATTTTATCACCAAGGTAATCAGATGCATCAAACTGGCCGCTAAATACATAAGCCGTTAATCCTTCAATACCTTGTTGACCAAAGTCATAAGCTAACTTAATTGCTTTAACCGCTTCATTAGCTTGGTTACCTGCTTGGTTGGCCTGCATTGGTACAACTTTACCATCCCCCCAAGGAGCCATAATTTTATCATCGCCCGTTTTTCCGTATAACAGTGTAAGATCTGCGCCAGCATACTTAGCACCTAAATGAAATCCATATTGATGAGTATCAAATGCACCTGCGGTTTCTGAGCCAATCGATTTTTGGCTTAGATAAGACGGATTAAAATAAACATTAGTAGCACCAATTTGAGTAGATAGCTTAAGTCCGGCATACGTAAAATTAAGCACGTCATCCATATGATAATTCCACAAGCTGGCACTCGACTTTACCTTTTTTGTCGGTAAATTATATTTTACACCAAGTACATACACAGGATTGTCAGCTATTTCAGTGTCTGCATTTATACGACCTGTTCGTAATAGTTCTGCTTTTACCGCTTCGTTAGCCTTAACAAAATTATTATCATCCCATCCCATAGAGTCCGTTATATAAAAAGCCGATAATGTTAAGTTATCGAAGCTGTTATTGATCGCTGTAAAACCACGAGTTGTTCTTGGTACACCACGAGCATCATGTGGACTCATAAAAGGTGATGCAACTTCTTGCGCACCAAGCCTAAATTTAGTGTCAAACCAATCACCTTGCATATAATATTCTTGCATGCGATTTATACTGACATGATTTCCATCACTATCTCTTGCAAGCAAGCTATAAACGGCTTTTGAATCATCAACCCAAATTTTATTGATACTTGCATATGTTGTCCCAAAGCTGAGGCCATTCACTTCCGCAGTTTTATAGTAAAATAAGCCACCAATTGACGTATCTTGTTTATCTGTCGTACCGCCGTCAAAATCTCTACTGAAATCATAAAGTCGTAATTTTATGTCCATGCTTCCTTCTGAAAACATGTTGTTGAATGTAGTATCAGCATATGCTTGCCCTGACAGTACAGCTAAAACCAATATTGATAAAAGTTGTTTTTTCATTTGTGCATTACCTATTTAATGAGGGTAATAAAAAATTTGTGTTATCAAACATTATTTTTTGCAGCATGTTGTCCTGCAAGGCGTCCAAAGGTTGCCGCTCGACCAACACTGATTGCAATAATGGGAAATGGATAATCATTCGCTCCGCCAAAAAAACCACCCGATGCGTTGCCAGCAGCATATAAGCCTTCAATGATGAGTTCGTTTTTATCAAGTACCTGCATATCGGTATTGATATTGAGCCCACCTAAGACTGTTGATACGCAAGGTAATCTAGGGATGCAGTAAAATGGTGGTTTCTTAATCGCAGTAAGATCTATAGCGATTTTACCGAAGTCTTCATCTTCGCCTTTTTCGAATAGCTGGTTGTAGCGATTCACCGTTCTGACTAGGTTTTTGGGATCTATCTTAGAAAGGCGAGCAAGTTCTTCTATTGTGTCGGCTTTAATGATGGTCCCTGCTTCTAGCGCATTGGTAAATTGTGCCTCACTAATTTTTTTCGATACTCGTGGAGGAAATTGCTTTATGTTTGCTTGCCAGTCTGCATCTAAAATATGGTAATAGTAGCCGTCAGCTTTTGGTCCTTTAGTGGTTTGATTACCCATTAAATAGAAAGGAATATCTTCATTGCTAAAACGAAGACCATCGCTTTGAACGGCTAACCAAGGTAAACCGCGCCCTGGTGCATCACCTTTACCTATATCTAAGCTTGAATGGACGTGTGCCATTTTAGTATGAGGTGCAGCTTCTAAGTCTGCACCTATCCACATTCCCATTAAGTGGCCATCACCAGTGTTAAAAGCTGGAGTGTAATAGCTACTAAAGCCCGCAGCAGAAGGACAATACTTAGCAACCATGTCTAAGTTTCCGCCGTAATCTCCAGTACATAGGATGACACCTTTCTTAGCGTTAAACTGGGTGTACTTTCCGGTAAGCTCAGATTTGCTGATAACGCTTGTTACACGACCTGTATTATCACGAATAAGTTGAACTGCAGGTGAATGGAAACGGAAGTCGACCCCTTTTTCTGCTGCGACTTTGGCCACGATATTCATCGTTGTCATCATCCCGCCTTTCCAAGCGTGGCCAGTACAAAATGAGTTGAACCAGTATTTTCCGTCACTTTCTCCTGTCGGTGTTCCTATGTGGCTAGCAAATTTAGCCGAAACGCCTTTTCTAGTTGTTATTTCATTCAACCAATCAAATACTTCACCGCTGTGATCTGCCCATTTTTTGACTAGTTTAAAGTTTGGTTTGTTCAAGCTTTGGAACATAAACTCATTGATCGCATCCATTTTGTTTATATGGACGTTTTTCTCTAGCTGTAATTTAGTATCAATAGCTCCCATACCGAAGCCGTGGCACATCACCACAGGGCCTTTTTGAAGTACAATGGTGCTAGCACCCGCTTCAAAGGCTGATAAACTTGCTGTGACGCCAGAAATCCCCGCCCCCACAACAACCACATCTGTTGTTACCGTTTCACTTATTTTCGATGCAGGAATGGGTGCCGGAGGCGTTTCAAACCCCACAGAACAATCAAATTCCGAATAAGGTTTCGCTTCAACTTGAGATACCATTCCAGGAAGTAAACTCGTAGAAGCAACACCCAATGCCGAAAAGGCACTTTTTTTCATGAAGTCTCTACGTGTGACATCTACTATTTTGTTATCTTTAGTGCTCATAGTTGCCTCTTTGTATAAATTAATTGATTTGTTTCCAGCGTGCAGGAAGGGTTTTCATCCATGGCTGAACGTGACATTCAGCGCACATCAATGTTGACTCTTGGTGCATGCTATGACAGTCAGCACATTGCATATCGCCTAGGTGCTGAGAATGTGGAAAGACTTCATGTCCTTTATATTTAAAAACAACCTTGTTATTGACCTCGTCAGCGTCGTGGCAATTTAGGCAGAACTTATCACCCAAGTTATGTTTAGAGGTGTCTTGTGTTATTTTTGGCATACCTTTTTCATGACAATCTTTGCAAGACAAACCTGCATCACCATGAGACTTCCCTAAAAGCTGACCCGACTTAATAGAGCTAGAATAATATTTAATATTTTTATTTATATTATCTTTAGCATTAGCTTCACTAACACTCGCAAATAAAACAATCACCACTATTGATATAATGGCAAAGCTGTTCTTTGGCATTTTCACACTCCCTACTTTTATTTAATTATCACTCACTAAATAATGCCCAAGCATGTTTTTGCTGTGCATCATTTAGTGATTTATCATTAGAGATACATACCGCGCGATTGAACACTATTGTTACCTATTTAGTGATATCTGTTGCGCTGATGTGGAAAACTGTAAAGCCTGAAGTGGCTTCAAGGTCAATTTAGAAAAATCACCATTCATTGATTTTGTGATCAGGTTCTAATTTATTTTTTTATTTGTATTTTTAGATCGTAAAACATCCATAATTAATAATTTATTGTTAATATTTTTGGCCAACCTCTAACTTTTTAATTGATTTTTTTTGCTATTATGCTGTTTGAATTTAAGTTTTTTCGAAATGATTAAAATTCAAATTTCAGTTTATTTTTAACATTCAAAGAAACATTGCAGTAGACTGTTTTTATTGCTAGGCATGAGGTTGTTGTATGAAAATAAAAATTCAAGATATGGCTAACATTGTTAACTGCACCCCAGAAACATTGCGATTTTATGAAAAAGAAAATGTTCTTTTACCTAAAAGAGAAACTAAAAATAATTATCGTTATTATGACATTCAAAATTTGAAAATTCTGTCAAAATGTATTTTCTTACGTTCCTTACACTTTTCAATTAAAGATATAACAAAAATAATAAGTGATGGAACAGTTGATAACGTTGATAAGATACTATTAAAAAAAGAAGCGGAGCTTATAAATGAATCAGATAGACTTCTAGCCACTATTAAAGCACTTACAGACTATAGAGAAAAGATAGAAAAAATCTCAACCTATTTTAATAAGTTCTCAGAGGTTGAAATCCCTGAGATGTTACTTTTTATAAATCAACATAATGATAGTATTTACAAAGGCGTCGACATACAAAAGGAAACCGCTAAACTATTCAAAAACTTCCCATTTATTAACACTTCAATTATGGTTAAAAAAGATGATGTAGTGAATGATAAAGTATGGTCAAGATACCTTGGTTATAGTGTTAATGTATCCAGTAGATGTTACCGTTACTTCAAGGATGATCCTTTAATGAAAAAGATCCCTCCTAGAAAATGTTTGTACACCATTCAGTCATTTCACCTCACAAATGACAGTAAAATAGCTGTAATTAAATCGCTAAGAGACTTTATTAACAATAATAATTATATTGTTAATGGCGACATGATTGGTAATCAACTGTTTGTAGACAATGAAAAATACCTTGACCGAAAAAAGCCTGAAGGACTTATATATTATGAATATTGGATACCGATAGAATGATACCAGTACGCACTTAGAAGAATAAAACGACACTCTTAAACCACCAAGTGCACCAACGGCTTGTACTGTAACAAGACTGCATAATACATTTTACGCAATAACGCTCATGGTTTTATATAAACATACCGGCATAACCAGTCATTACGAACACGTCCTGTCTAGTCAGATTAGACGATACGCGCTATTGTTAGCCCACACGCTCACACATAATGGATAATGATTGTTTACTTATAATATCAATGGCAAAGCCAGCCGATTTTTTACTTACGCAGACCTAATTAATTGTGGTACGACGGCGCTCGAGCATAATATTGAAAACTTGCCATTACAACCAGACACATGGCGCGCACTCAGTTTACTGGCCACCCAAATACTCGACCCTATTGTCGACCAATTTGGCCCCTTGTCGCTAACTTATGGTTTTTGTTCTCCAGAGCTTGCCAGAAAAATTGCTAAAAACCGTAATCCGCATATTGCCCCAAAGCTTGATCAACATTGCTCGCACGAGCTCAATCAAAACCAAAAAGTCATCTGCGACCGCTTAGGTGCTGCCTGCGACTTCACCCTGCTCAGCACCAACGATAACAAGCCGACTGATATGCAACACGTTGCGCAATGGATGTGTGAAAACCTAAAATTTGATCGACTGTACTATTATGGGAAAAATCGACCAATACACATCAGCATTGGCCCACAAATGAATCAATTTATACAAACAATGAAAACCAATGCCGACACCGGCCACCGCGTACCGTCTAAAAAAGGCCGCGGCGAAACTGCCATCGCGGTGATTACGCAGGTGGATTATTAACCTTGATTAATTTGAATAACTATCAATTAATCGCTTGAGGCATTCGTAAAACATAAGATAGAATCAAACTATGTAAATCATAGGGTTAGTTATGTCTACCATCGAATTTTATGACGCAAACTCACAAGCATTTTTTGACTCGACCGTTAATGTTAATGTCAGTGAACTCTACCACCCTTTTATTCAACATCTGCAAATTGGTAGCCGTGTATTGGATGCTGGTTGTGGGTCAGGACGTGACAGTAAAGCTTTTATTAATATGGGCTATAAAGTCACCTCCATTGATGCCAGTGTTGAATTAGCTAAAGCCGCAACAGCATATTCAGGTCAGAAAGTGCATGTGTGTCAATTTGCCCAAATTGATACACTTCAGCAGCACTTTGACGGTATTTGGGCTTGTGCGTCATTACTGCATGTTAGTGAAGCAAGTTTACCTGAAACCTTTACAGCTTTAGCCGATAGTTTAGTAGAAAATGGCGTATTTTATTGTTCATTCAAACATGGCGATCAAGAACGTAATCATAAAGGAAGATTTTTTACTGATGCTAACGAAACCCGACTAGAGCAATGGCTTAAACAAACTCATTTGACGATACTACGAACGTGGATAACAACCGATGTTCGTCCAGGGCGAGATAATGAACAATGGCTCAATGCTATATTAATTAAAACCACCAAATAGAGATGTATAAATGAAACTAGCAGAAGGACCTGTACTAACCAGTGGTGGTAAAGATGACCCTCTTTTACCTAAGTTACTGCAAGCGATTAATCGCGCCAGCAACATTGAAATCTCTGTTTCTTTTATCCAACAATCTGGTCTTAATTTACTGTTTGATGGTTTATCCGATGCGTTAGAACGTGGTGCTAAAATTGATATTATTACGTCAGATTATCTTTCAATTACCGATCCCGTTGCATTACGACATTTAATGATTCTGCAATCTCGTGGGGCGAAAACCAAGATTTTCAACTGTAAAAAGCAACAAAGCTTTCACATGAAAACCTATATATTTGTTAAGCAACATTCTGATTTATCAGAAACCGGCAGTGCATATATTGGGTCGAATAATATCAGCCAAACCGCATTAACCCATGCCTTTGAATGGTGCTTACGCCACGATTTATTAGAGAACCAAGATCCAACTGAGTTTACTTACATTCGTCAGCAATTTTCTAAGATATTCAATCACCCTCAATCTATCAACCTTAACGACCAATTTATCAACACTTATGCTGACCTCAGAAAAAAGGTTAAACCACCATTAGTAATTGTTGATGAAGTTGAGCCAGAAGAACCTATACCCAATTGGGCACAGCAAGAAGCATTAAATGCATTAACCCAAACACGAATAAACTTGCAATCAAAAGGCCTAGTCGTGCTTGCAACTGGTATGGGGAAAACATGGTTAGCCGCATTTGATGTACAACAATTTAATGCACGTAAAGTATTATTTGTTGCACATAGAGAAGAAATTTTATTACAAGCCAGGGCAAGATCACGAAGCTTTACCTTGACTTAAGTTTGTGATCTTATACTTCTTTTTAGTAAGAAGTGAGTTAACCCATGTCGCAACTGCAGCTATTCAAGTACTTTTCAAACATTGATGACCCCC